>DAIQBQ010000108.1:0-9341 GCA_036781065.1 Actinomycetota bacterium | reverse complement strand
GGCGGGGACGATCGCCGGCACCGCCGCAGCGGCCCGAAAACCCGCCGCTGCCGCGATCGCGGTCGCGGCCGGCCCCGCCCCCGACGGGGGCATCACCCGGACTTGCCGGTCGCAGCGGGCGGCCATCCGGGGGTCGTGCGTCACCATCACCACCGGGATCGACGTGGCGATGCGCTGGAGGACGGTGAGGGTCTCGTCGGCCAGCTCGACGTGCAGGTTGGCGGTGGGCTCGTCGGCCAGGATCAGCTCGACATTGCGCACCAGCGCCCGGGCGATCGCCACCCGCTGGCGCTGGCCCCCGGACAGCTCGGCGATACGCCGGTCGGCGAAGGGTTGCAGTTCGACCCGGCCGAGCGCCCGGGCGATGCGGTCGTCGCACTCGGACTTCGGCACCGCGGCGTCGATCAGCGCCTGGTAGAGCATCTGGCGAGCGGTCTGGTTGGGCAGCAGGCCGAGGTCCTGGGGGATCAGGCCGATGCGCCGCAGGTGAAACTGGCGAGCCCGGTCGCCCCGCAGCTCGGACCACTCGGCCCCGAGTACCTGGACCGAGCCGGAGTAACGCTGGTTCAGGGTGCCGGCCAGGAGCTCGATCAGGGTCGACTTGCCGACGCCGCTCGGGCCGGTGATCGCCACCAGGCCGGGCCGGTCGACCTCGAAGCTCGGCATCGAGAGAGCGTCGTGCGTCGCTCCTGCGTAACGGAACCGCAGGTCCCGGACCCGGATGAAGGGCTCGGAATCAGGTATGGACACGGAACTACTCCTTCCGTAGCAGCGCCGGGCTGGCGTTCGCTGACTGCCAGGCCGGGACGAGGGTGGCACACAGAGCGAGCACAATCGTCGTGGGGAAAGCGGAGAGGACGGAGAGGGCGGTGAACCGCACGGGCAGCACCGTCGAGGAGCGCAGGATCAGGCCGGCCAGGATGCCGACGACCTCGCCGGCGGCCCCGCCGGCCAGGCACGGGCCGAGCATCGCCTTGGCGAACTCGACGAGCAGCGTCGTGCGCAGGACCCCGCTCTGGCGGCGGATGGCGATCTCGTCCCGGCGGGAGTGCATCAGAGCGGTGCCCATGGTGAAGGTGCTGAGGGCGGTCTGGAGCAGCATGGCGCCGGTGATGACGATGGTCATCCAGAGCAGGATCTGGTGGATCAGGTGGGTGGGCAGCGCTCTGGCGGCGGCCGCCACCAGCGGGTTGGTAACCAGAGCATCGATCTTGGTCTGAACCCCGAAGGCCACCGACATCAGCAGGACCGTGAAGGCCACACCCACGACGACCGCCGAGGCCGCCGGGACCTTCCAGAACTCCATCGTGCGCCGGGGCCGGCCCGGGAGAGTTGGCGATGGGGCGCCTGCGCTCCACGAGCTCCCCGACCGGACCGAAGCTGGCGTCCGAGGGCCGGTCGGCCGGTCCGCGATTCTCACGAGTTATGAGCCTCCGGTGGGCAGGGTAGGGGGGTGCGCTCAGCCCAGTTACCGCCGGAGGAGCCCGCAAGGGTACGGACTACTGAGAAGCTCATACGACGTGACTAGTGGTGCGTCCCGCAATGACGGCGACATCCGGACGCCCCTGCATCCCGCTCGCTGCGTTGCTCGCCTTGCCAATCGGGCGCAGCCCGCTCCTCGGTGTCGCCTCATGTTCGGCACACGCACAACCGTCGCCAGTTCCATCGACGGGCGGCGAATACCCCTTGCCGGATATAGTGCGGGTATTGGTAAAGGAGGTCAGACATGCCACGGGGGGGTTTTCTTCGATGGCTGCTGGCGGTGGGCCTGCTGGCCGCCGTCCTGGCGGCGTGCACGGCGACGACGAGCAGCAACGGAGGGCCTGCGGCGACGAGCCCAACGGCGCGGGCCCGTTCTGGGGTGCCAGTGCCGGCGACGCCGGCCAGCGCCAGCCCCCAGGGGGTAGCAGCGACCACCCCTCCGCTCGGCTCCGTTGCCCCGGCGAGGACGCCAGCGCCGGCAGTGGTTCACACGACTGCGCCTACTGTGCCTGCTGTCCCAGCCACCACGGTCCCAGCCGCCCCGCCCGCAACGTCAGCGGCGCCCGCCCCGGCGTGCACGCCACTCAGCGATTCCGGGACGTGTTACGAACCCGGCGAGTACTGCCGGACGAGCGACCACGGGGAGCAAGGGGTGGCGGGTGACGGCAAGACGATCGTGTGCGAGGACAACAACGGGTGGCGCTGGGAGCCAGTGCCGTGATCGCTGACCCGGCCTCGGCAAAGACCCGAACCCCGTAGGACGTCCATTTGCCCAGTGCCGCGGGAATGAGGACTTGAGAACGGCGGAAGCGGAACCGCACTGCATTCCCATTTCTTGCTGCGTTAGATTTTCTCGGTGATCAGCAGTCCACGGGGGGACGCTCCGCAGCCAGGACCATCCTTCCGACCCGCCGGCGCTGCCCCTGTCCGTTACTGCCTGCTGGCCACCATCGCCGGGATCGTCCTCCCCGCCGCCGCCACCCTGGCCGTCGTCGGATGGGCCAGGACGGGGAGGCTCGGGAGGGCTGGCTGGCACACCGACGTGCTCGGCGGCGTTCTCGCAGTCCTGGCAGCCCTCGCCGTCGTCGCCCTGGCCCAAGCGGCGTGGCGCCACTGGTCGCTTCCAGGTCCCGGGCTCGCCGAGTACCTCCCGCATCGCTGGCTGCAGCGGAAGGAGGCCGTGCGGCGCTCGGCGGAGCTTCTCGCTGGGCTGAGCGCGCTCCCGGCCGGCCCGTCACCGGAGTCCGCCGAGCTGCTGGTCGAGCTCGCTGACGCACTGGCGGCCACCAATCCCTACCAGCGGGGCCGGCCTCAGCGCCGGGCGAGACTCAGTGCCGAGCTCGCACGAGAGCTCGACCTGCCCGGCCACGAGTCTGGCCAGCTCCAGCTCGCCGCCCAACTCCAGGACATCGGGCTCGCCGAGGTCCCTCCAGAGATCCTCGACCAGCCGGGCGCGCTGGAGGAGGGAGAGGGCGACCTGGTCCGGCGGCACCCGGCCACGACCGCGGCGCTGATCGCTCCGTGGGTCGAGCCCGAGGTGGTGGCAGCAGTCCTCAGCCATCACGAGCACGGCGACGGCGGCGGTTACCCCCAGGGTCTGGCCGGCCAGGAGATCCCGGCGCTCGCCGTCCTGCTGGCGGTGGTCGACAGCTACGACGCCCTGATCTCCGACCGTCCCCAGCGGCGGGGCTACTCGCCGGCCGAGGCCGCCACCGAGCTGCAGAGCATGGCGGGCACCTGGCTGGCGGAGGCCCCGGTGGCGGCGCTGCTCTCGGCAGTGCGGGGCCACCCGGAGGAGACTGGGCCGTGGGCCGGCATGTCCCCGGCGGTGAGCCAGCTGCGTCATGCGGTCCGGGGCACGGCCATCCCGCTCACCGCAGGCGTCGCGCTGTTGCTTGTTGCCCTGGCCGCCTGGTCGGGCGACCTGTCGGCTCTGCCCACCACCGTGTCCGCCGTCTCGCCGCCGCAGGCCTCCCCGGCGACGTCCCCGAGTCCTGCGCAAACGCACCCGGTATCGGCAACCCCCGCCGGCAGCCCAGCGCCCCCCCCGGCACCAGCGGCCGCAGGGGGGACGCCTGCCGCCGCGCAGACCCCGCCGAGCAGTGGTCCGAACGCCGCGCCGGCGAAGTCGCCAGCGCCGGCCAAGAGTGGCCCCGCCCCGAAGACCCAGCCAACCTCGTCGAGCCCGACGGTGATCCAGGTTCCTGGCTCCATCGGCACCTCTCCGAGTCCCGGACCAAGCCCGAACCCGG
Source organism: Actinomycetota bacterium (assembly GCA_036781065.1). Classification (GTDB taxonomy): domain Bacteria; phylum Actinomycetota; class CADDZG01; order JAHWKV01; family JAOPZY01; genus DAIQBQ01. Next base: position 5,607 of record DAIQBQ010000108.1, on the reverse strand, counting down.
CCGGACCGCCGGTCCCGGCACCCAGCCCCTCGCTGGGCTCGCTGCTGCCGATCGTCCTCACCACGAGCCCACTTACCGGCCCTGCCGCCGGTGGAACGACCGTAACCATCGACGGTGGGGGGTTTACCGGCGCCACGGCGGTGACGTTCGGGAGCGCGCCCGCCAGCTTCGAGGTCAACTCCGACTCGGTGATCACGGCCGTATCCCCGCCGGGCCAGGGTGTCGTGCTGATCAAGGTCACCACGCCCATAGGCACGAGCGTCAGCCTGCTCGCCCTGTTCACCTACACCGGCGGAGGCAGCCTGCTCTAGGCCTGAAGCTCCAAGGAAAGGGCGAATCTCGGCTTTTCCTCCAGCCGATGCCTTTGTGGAGCGACAATTGACCTATGGACGCCGCCCAGACCGGGATCGCCGTCCGCCAGCCAGATCGGGCGGAGCGCTCGTCACGTTTCGTTGTCGCCCGCCTGACCGCCAGAAGGGCCGCTCGCTCCGGCCTCCTCTGGGGCTACATCTTCGGTGCCAGCATGGCATCGAGCGCTCTCAGCTACTCGGCGACCTACAAGTCCGCCGCGCAGCGCGCCCACTTGGCCGCTACCTTTGCCTCCAACGCCGGGCTGTCGGCCCTCGTCGGGCCAGGCAAGGACCTGCAAACGGTTGCCGGGTTCACCGCCTGGAAAACCTTCCTGGGGGTCGCCGTCGTCGCCGGGGTCTGGGGGCTGCTCACCGGGACCCGGCTGCTGCGGGGCGAAGAAGAGGCCGGGCGGGCGGAGCTGCTGCTGACCGGGCAGACGACCCTCCGCGGCTCTGCCGCCCAGTCGCTCGCCGGCCTGGGCGCCGGGTTCGCCGTCCTGCTGATCGTGACTTCGGTGGTCTGCGCCGTCGTCGGGCGGATGCCCAATGTCGGTTTCACCGTCTCGTCGTCAGCCTACTTCGGGCTGGCCATGGTCGCTCCGGCGGCCATCTTCCTGGCTGCGGGGGCGTTGACGAGCCAGCTTGCCTCGACCCGGCACCAGGCCTCCACGATCGCCGCCGTGGCCCTCGGGGTCAGCTACGCAGTCCGGATGGTGGCCGACTCGAGCACCGGCCTGGCGTGGCTGCGCTGGGTCTCGCCGATTGGGTGGGTGGAGGAGCTGCAACCGCTCACCGCGCCCCGGCCGTGGGCGCTGGTGCCGATCGCCGCCCTCGTGATCGTTCTCTGCGCTGCCACGCTTGCCCTGGCCGCCCGCCGCGATCTCGGGGCAGCCACGCTGCACGACCGGGCGGTCGTCGCCCCGCACACCACCCTGCTCTCGCGCCCCTTCGGGCTGGCGACCCGCCTCGCCCGGGGGAGCCTGATCGCCTGGGGTGTGGCGATTGCCGCCACCGGGTTCCTGCTCGGCGGGATCGCCAAGTCGGGGGGCCAGGTGATGTCCGGGTCGGCATCGATCAGCAAGGGCCTGGCCCGGCTCGGCGCACCCGGCGGCGGGACGTCTGCCTACCTCGGGGTGTGCTTCCTGATGACGGCCATCCTGGTGCTGCTGGTCGGGGCCGGTCAGGCCGCCGCCACCCGGCGGGAGGAGTCAGATGGTCATACCGAGACGCTGCTGGTACGCCCGGTCTCCCGGTGGGCCTGGCTGAGCGGCCGGACCGGGCTGGCCGCCCTGGCGCTGCTGGCGGCCGGGGTCCTCACCGGGATCACGACCTGGCTCGGCACCGCCGCCGACCACGCCGGGATCGGCCTGGGCCAGCTCCTGTCAGCCGGCCTCAACACCGTGGCGCCGGCGCTCTGCCTGCTCGGCATTGGCGTGCTCGCCTTCGGCGTCAGACCGCGGGCGACCGCCGCCGTGGTCTACGCCGTCCTCGGCTGGTCGTTGCTGATCGATCTCGTGGGGGTAAGCGGGGCTGAAAGCCACTGGGTGCTCGACACCTCCCTGTTCCACCAGATGGCCGCCGCCCCGGCCGTGGCGCCCAACTGGGGCGTCAACGGCGTCCTCGTCGCGATCGCTGTTGCCGCGGCAGCGATCGGCGCCCTGGCCTTCGCCCGGCGCGACCTCCAGGGCGCCTAGCGATCTGTCGGCGAGGGGCACCCGCGAGGTTTGAAGCCGCACCTACGCTGAGTGTGGGTCAAGCTTCAAACCTCGCCCAGGGCGCCGGGCGTTAGCTCTGGCGCTGGGCGATGCGGTGCTCGTGCAGCATCCCGTCGGTGTACAGGGCGTCGCCGATCTGACCGTACAGCCGGTAGGCGACCCCCATCACGCCCTGGCGCTGGGTGTCGGGCTGCTCGGGGGGGAAGGCCAGGTTCAGCCGGAACAGGTCCCCTCCCCCACCGGCAGGGGCGAAGTAGTCGAGCGAAAGCAGCTGTCCCCGCACTCCCTCCGCCTCGTCGACGTACATGTCCACCCACACGTCCCGCCGATCGTCGAGGTTCCTCACCCAGGCAACGACTTCGAACCGGGGGCGAGGGTCGCCCCATGCGGCGTCGGTCCCGGCAGCCATCAGCGAATCGGTCAGCACATTGATCATCTCGAGGCTGTGTGCCGCCCCATCGCGGACCTCCGCGGCGTCGACCGGTACCTCGGGCAGCTGGTTCCCGGCCGGGGGTGCGGGCAGATCCGCCGGCCTGGGCGGCGCCGCGCTTGTCGCGCCGAGAAGGCTGGACGCACCGGGCGGGCGCAGCCGCAGGTTGATGATGCGAAGGGTGTGTTGCTGTTGCTGCTCACCCGATGGCCGCAACTCGGGACGACCAGGGGGGGACTGGACATCAGGAAATCGTCGCATTGGCCGGACCGCCTCTGCTCTTTGGAACGGCGCCCAGGGGTGGCAACCGCAGGTGATCGAGTGTACACGCAATCCACGCTATCCGCACTCGCCCTCTTTCGCCGCTAACTGCGTCGAAAGCACTAGATAAGATTGCGCAGTCCGGGTGGCCGACCACGGCCAAAACACACTCCGGCCTGAACCCGAGGAAGGCCCGCGAGAGCTACGGGCAACGCAAGAACGGCGCTCAAGCGGGATCATCCGGCCAGCGCAGTCGCTCACGGTAGCCAGCTCAGGTCACGCCAAGCCTCGCTGCCGGGAATGGTACAAAATTGCATCAAAATCACTACAAGTTCATTGTTTGTATTGGTGGATATATCCTACACCGGCCACGTCCTCAACCCGGAACGGATCCGCTTGATGAGCCCGGGGCCGGAGGTTCGCTCCGCACTTGGGATCCGCGCCGGTAGACTCCCGCGGGTGCCGGAACCCACCAGCCCCCTCCCCGAGGCATACCAGGGCCTCCAGCCGGTTGAGGTCTGGAGGCACTTCGCCGCCCTCAACGCCATCCCCCGGCCCTCTGGCCGCGAGGAGCGGGCTCGCGAGTACCTGCTGTCGGTGGCGGCCCAGGCCGGAGCACCGTGGCAGGCCGACAACTACGGCAACGTCGTCGTCCAGGTACCGAGCGCAGAGCCTGAATCGACCGCGCCGAAGGTGGCCCTGCAGGCGCACCTCGACATGGTCTGCGACCAGCTTCCCGGAGTCGTGCACAACTGGGATACCGATCCGGTCCGTCCCCGCCGCGTGGGCGACGACATCTATGCCACCGGCACCACCCTCGGAGCCGACAACGGCATCGGAGCCAGCATGCTCCTGGCGCTCCTGACCACTCCGGGGCTCCGCCACGGCCCGCTCGAACTGATCTTCACCGTTGAGGAGGAGATCGGGCTGAAGGGAGCCCTGGCCTTGGACGCCGGCCTGGTAGCGGCCCGAACCCTTTTGAACCTCGACACGGAAAGCCCGGAGGAACTGATCATTGGGTCCGCCGGGGCGCGGAGCTTCGACGTCTCGCTCCCGCTGACGATGGTCGGGACGGAACCAGGCTTGACGGCATACGAGGTGACGGTCTCCGGCCTCAGCGGCGGGCACAGCGGGGTCCAGATCCACGAAGGCCACGCCAACGCGATCAAGCTGCTGGCCAGCCTCCTCGCCGGCATCCGAGACAGCGCGAAGGGACTCGGCGTCGCCTGGGTCGACGGCGGGTCGGCCTCCAACGCAATACCGCGGTCTGCCCGGGCCACCATGCTGGTCCGGCCTGACGAACGGGTCAGCGCCGAAGCGGCCTTCGCCCGGGTCCGGGCAACCATCATCGGAACCTGGAGTCCAGCCGAGCCGGCGATACAGGTCACGCTCGCCCCCGCCACCGCCCCTCAGCAGTGCATCGACCCGCACGGAACGACCTCGCTGCTGGCCACCATCGAGCGGCTTCCTCACGGCGTCCTGGCCTGGGGCCCGGATGACTCGGGGATCGTCCAGACCTCGTGCAACCTGGCCCGGGTGAGCGTCGAAGAAGGGACGCTGAACGTCCTGCTCAGCCCGCGGAGCTTCCTCGACGCCGATCTCGATACCCTGCAGTCCGAGGTCGAGCAGATCGTCCGGACGGCCGCCGGCACGGTCGCCGCAACCGAGGCCTACCCCGGCTGGCCGCCGGCGTTCGACTCCCCGCTGACCGCGCTGGCCGTCGAGGCCTACGAGCAGGTCTACGGCCATCCTCCAGGCGTGAAGGTCATCCACGCCGGCCTGGAGTGCGGGGCGATCATGGCCAAGCTGCCCGGCACCCAGGCGATATCGATGGGGCCCCGGATCACGAGCCTGCACACCCCGGACGAGCACGTCAACGCGCCGAGCGTGGCATCCACCTGGCGCCTCGTGACCACACTGCTGGAAGTGCTGGGCTCCCCGGTTCCGTAACCCGACCCCGCCGCCGGGGGGAGCACGCCAACCCTGATTTCACACTTTGTTCCGTGCAAACATTAGTAAGGTCGTGTACTATGCGCCAGCGGGCGCAGCCACCGCAGCCGGCGCAGCCGGCGCAGGCAACCCGTGCTCGGGAGGAACGATGGCAGTCGAGGAGGCGGCAGTCGAGGAGGCGGCAGTCGAGGAGGCGGCAGTCCAGGAGGCGGCAGTCCAGGAGGCGGCATCGGACCCGTGGGCCCACCGCCACGGAGGGCTGTCCCACCTGGACGTCCTCGAGGCCGAGTCGATCCACATCTTCCGCGAGGTCGCCGCCGAATTCGAGCGCCCGGTCCTGCTCTTCTCCGGCGGCAAGGACTCCATCGTGATGGTGCATCTGGCCCGGAAGGCGTTCTGGCCGGCTCCGCTCCCGTTCCCGATCCTGCACATCGACACCGGGCACAACTTCGACGAGGTGATCGCCTTCCGGGACCGCCGGGCGGCCGAGCTCGGTGCCCGGCTGCTCGTCGCCCACGTCCAGGACGACATCGACGCCGGGCGGGCGGTCGAAGAGACCGGACCGCGGGCGAGTCGCAACCGGCTGCAGACCGTCACCCTGCTGCGGGCGATCGAAGAGGGCCGGTTCGATGCTGTCTTCGGGGGAGCCCGCCGGGACGAGGAGAAGGCACGGGCCAAGGAGCGCGTGTACTCGTTCCGGGACGAGTTCGGCCAGTGGGACCCGAAAAACCAGCGCCCGGAGCTGTGGAGCCTCTACAACGGTCGGCACCGCCGGGGCGAGCACATCCGGGTCTTCCCGATCAGCAACTGGACCGAGTACGACATCTGGCTCTACATTGCGCACCAGGACATCGACATCCCCGAGATCTACTACTCCCACCGCCGGCAGGTCTTCCGCCGG
>DAIQBQ010000107.1:0-9369 GCA_036781065.1 Actinomycetota bacterium | reverse complement strand
GTCGGTGCCCTCCCACGTCTGCGACCCGCTCCTGGAGCCTGCCGCTCCGGAGTCGGTGCCCTCGCCCCAGGGGGCGATGGGCCACGGCGACAGCGCCGCCATGTCCATGGATGCCATGGCGGCCGACCTGCGGAACCGGTTCCTGGTGGCCGCTTTCCTCTCGGTGCCCATCCTGCTCTGGTCGCCGATCGGGCGGGCGGTGTTGCACTTCAGAGCTGGTGCTCCCTTCGGTCTCCGGGATGACGTGTGGCTCCTGGCGCTCAGCCTGCCGGTCGTCTGCTACTCCTCCTGGATCTTCTTCGATGGAGCCGTGCGGGCCCTCCGTGCCCGCACCCTCGACATGATGGTGCTGGTGGCCGTGGCCATCGGCGCCGGCTGGCTCTACTCGGTGGCGGTGACCCTCACCGGGGGGGGAGACACCTTCTACGAGGCGGCCACGGTGCTGGCCGCCTTCGTCCTCCTTGGCCACTTCTTCGAGATGCGGGCCCGGGGCGGGGCCAACGACGCCATCCGCACCCTGCTCGACCTGGCCCCGCCCATGGCCACCGTCATCCGAGGTGGTCAGCCGGTGGAGATCCCCACCGCCGAGGTCGTGGCGGGGGACCTGCTGCTGGTGCGCCCCGGGGAGCGGATCGGCGTCGACGGCGTCGTGGAGGAGGGCCGCAGCGAGGTCGACGAGTCCATGGTCACCGGCGAGAGCCTCCCGGTGTCCAAGGCCCCTGGATCCCCGGTGATCGGGGCCACGATCAATAAGAACGGCACCCTGCGGGTCCGGGCCACCAAGGTCGGCGCCGACACCGCCCTCGCCCAGATCGTCAAGCTCGTGCAGGAGGCCCAGAACTCCAAGGCACCCGGCCAGCGCCTGGCCGACCGGGCCGCCTTCTGGCTGGTGTTCGTGGCCCTGCTCGGCGGGGCGGTGACGCTGGCGGCCTGGCTGGTGGCCGGCGCCCCGGTGAGCGGCGCCATGCTCTTTGCTATCACCGTAGTCGTTGTCACCTGCCCGGATGCCCTCGGGCTGGCCACGCCTACGGCCATCATGGTGGGCACCGGCTTAGGTGCCAGACGCGGGATCCTCTTCAAGAACGCCCTGGCCCTGGAGACCTCGGCCCGGATCCAGGCGGTGGTGATGGACAAGACCGGGACGCTGACCAAGGGCGAGCCCGAGGTCACCGGCGTCGTCGTCGCAGGGATGCCCGAGGCCGAGGTCCTCCGGCTGGCCGGCTCTGTCGAGGCCGAATCCGAGCACCCCCTGGCCGAGGAGGTGGTCAAGCGGGCAGGGGCCGCCGGGGTGCAGCTCGTGAGCCCGGAGAGCTTCGTGAACGTCCCCGGGCACGGCGCGGTGGCCGGCGTGGAGGGTCACCGGGTGGCGGTGGGCAACCTCCGGCTCATGCACCAGGAGCAGGTCGACCTGGCTGCCCTGGCGGCCCGGGGCGAGGAGATGGCCGCCCGTGGGCAGACCGTGGTCTGGGTGGCCGTGGACGGGCGGGCCGTTGGCCTCATCGGGATCGCAGATGCTCCCCGCCCGACGTCGGCAGCCGCGATTGCCTCGCTCAAAGAGTTCGGCATCGAGGTGGTGATGCTGACCGGCGACAACCAGGCAACCGCCCGGCGCATCGGGGACGCCCTCGGCGTGCAGACGGTGATCGCCGAGGTGCTGCCCGGCGACAAGGCGAGCAGGATCGCCGAGCTCCAGGCCGCCGGGAAGACGGTGGCCATGGTGGGCGACGGGGTGAACGATGCCCCAGCCCTGGCCCAGTCCGACCTCGGGATCGCCATCGGCGCGGGCACGGACGTCGCCATCGACACCGCGGATGTGGTGCTCATGCGCTCGGATCCCCTCGACGTGCCCACGGCGCTTGCGGTGGGCCGGGGGACGCTGCGCAAGATGCACCAGAACCTGGGGTGGGCGATCGGCTACAACTCGGTGGCCCTGCCGATTGCGGCGGGGGTCTTCGAGCCGGCCTTCGGGCTGGTCCTGCGGCCGGAGATCGCCGCGCTGTCCATGTCTGGCTCGAGCTTCCTCGTCGCCGTCAACGCCCTGCTGCTCAAGCGGCTCCGGCTCCCCCGAACCCAGGAAGGGACCGGAGCATAGGTGACGAGCCGCCCGGTGCCCATCGGACTCCAGTTCGCATCGACTCTGACCAGGTCACGCCGAGCCGTGCCTCACCGGATGGAGGGTGCCCTGACGGCCGCGCACCTATCGAAGGCCACGGCGTCGGTTCAGCCACCCATGCCCGGGCCGTGCATCCCCGGGCCGTGCCTCATCCAGTCCTCCCAGCTGGTCCAGCCGCTCCAGGACGCCATGTGGGCCGACATCCAGTCGACGAGGCTCCTGCAGGTCGTCTGGGGGTCCCCGGTGGCCCCCCCTGGGGACGGGCTCGCCACCATCCACCGGTCGCAGGTGGCCAGCATGTGGCTGGGGTCCCCCCACACCTGGCTGGCGCTTTCGGCGTGCTGGTTCATCTCGCTAGCCATCCAGCGGGCCATGTCCGTGCACCAGCTGCTCCCTCCGGGCGGGCTGGGGGTGGCGCGGGCGCCCAGCCATTGCTGGCAGGCGGTCTGCACCGAGGCGACCTGCGCCCCGGCGTCTGTGGTCGCGGCCTGGTTGCGGTTCCGCGCCACAAGCACCCCCGCCAGGACGCCGATCGCCGCCAGCGCCCCGATCCCCACCAGCAGCATGCGGCCGCCGACGTGAAGCTTCCCCATGCCAGCAGTGTGGCCGCAGTGTGTCGGGTCGGTCAGGGCCGAGGGGACTGGGCCGGGCAGTCCCAATGGACTGTCGAACCGGCTGGCACGGCAGCGGCTACCGCGACTACGACGGTGAGGCCGCCGAGCGACCGAGGTTCATCAAGGCAGCCCAGTTCGTGGAGTTAAGCCAAAAGCTCTTGAGCAGCCAGGACAGCCCAAATCGCCTGACTACCTTAGCGCTACTCTTCGAACGGTTGTTCGTCGTGGGCGGAGCTCGCCGGCATGACTGGCCTTCCCTTGGCAATGCGGCCCTGCGAGAGGTACCGGGGCCGCCATAACACTTTGGGGGAGACGTGTCCTGCCTCATTGCGATGTCCGACTTGTGGATCGGAGGCGGTGCGCTGCCGCCGGCCGTGGGGCCATGACGCCTCCGAATGGCACCGTGCCCGCCTGCGGGCCGCAGCCGACACGGCACGGCAGTAGTGCGCCACGCCGACCAGCGCAGCGAGGCGATGGTCGTGCAGCAACCGGCCCCAAGCCGGCTTCGGTCTTTGGCCTTGTCGAGCTCTTGTCGTTCCTGGATGGATAGAGTTCCCAGAACTCTCCAAAACGGGCGGCCTGCGAAGCAGGCAACAGGTCTTATTTTTATTCTTGTTCTTGTTCTTGTTCTTTAGGTAGGATCTCGCGGTATGCACGCTTCCCGCCTCGTTGTCGGCCTGACCCTGCTCTTGCTTGCCCTGCTCCTGCCGGTGCAGCCGGCGGGCGCGGCCACGGTCGGGGATGGCCTTCCCACCCAGTTCGCGGGCAAGGAGCTGACCAGGCTGCCAACCGCCCGCAAGCTCGTCGCCCTCACCTTCGATGCCGGCTCGGGAGATCAGGGCGTCGACTCGATCCTGGCGACGCTTGCGGGCGAGAACGTGCCCGCAACCTTCTTCCTCACCGGCACCTTCGTGAAAGAGTTCCCTGGTCAGGCACACCGCATCGCCGCCCTCGGCAGTCACATCATCGGCAACCACACGCTCACGCATCCCCACCTTCCGGCCCTCACGGAAGCCGGGGTGGTGGCCGAGGTCTCGGAAGCGGCAGGGGTGATCCGCTCTGCCACCGGCCAGGACCCGCGCCCGCTGTTTCGCTTCCCCTTCGGCGACTCGGATGCCCGGACGCTGGCCGATGTTAACGCCCTGGGCTACGCCAGCATCCGCTGGACGGTCGATACGCTTGGCTGGGAGGGAGCAACCGATACCACGACGGGGCTGCCCACCGGCCAGTCGCCGAGCTCCGTCGTCGCCCGGGCGCTCGGATCGGCACAGCCGGGAGAGATCATCCTGATGCACGTGGGAGCCGCGCCCGACGGCACGACGCTCGACGCCGCAGCCCTTCCGGACATCATCGACGGCCTGCGCCGGGCCGGCTACGGCTTCACCACGGTATGGGACGCACTCTATGCGGGGGCGAATGGGCTGAGCGCGCCGGTGGTGGGGGCGGCGTCGGTCACCACCACCGGGCTGTGGCTGGCCGGCGGGGACGGGGGCATCTTCGCCTTCGGGCAGGCGCCGTTCCTGGGGTCCACGGGCTCGCTGGTCCTCAACAAGCCTGTCGTCGGCATGGCCTCCGTGGCACAGAGCGGGTACTGGACCGTTGCTTCGGACGGGGGCGTCTTCGCCTTCGGGCAGGCGCCGTTCCTGGGCTCCACGGGCAGCATCCGGCTGAATAACCCCGTGGTGGCCATGGCCCCCACCCCGAGCGGGCGCGGCTACTGGCTGGTGGCATCCGACGGAGGGGTCTTCGCCTTCGGGGACGCCCGTTTCCTGGGGTCGACCGGCTCCCTGCGGCTCAACCAGCCGGTCGTGGGCATGCAACCGACCCCCGACGGCAGGGGCTACTGGCTGGTGGCATCCGACGGCGGGGTCTTCGCCTTCGGGGACGCGGCATTCCTCGGTTCCACCGGCTCGCTCACGCTGAACTTCCCCATCGTGGGGATGCTGGCGACGCCATCGGGGGCTGGTTACCGGATGGTGGCATCCGACGGGGGCATCTTCTGCTTCGGCGACGCGGGCTTCCTCGGCTCGACCAGCAGCATCCACCTCGACGCACCAGTCGTCGCGGCGGCCGAGACCCCGTCCGGGGGAGGGTACTGGCTGGCCGGTGCAGGAGGCAAGGTCTTCAACTTCGGGGACGCGCCGGCCGTCGGATCTCTCTGAGCAGAAGAGTCCGTCTCTCACGAGCCTACGGGCCTGCCAGATTCGGGCCGGGGGCCTTCGACGAGGCGGCGATCCGAGGTTGTCGGCCCCCGTCGAGGTCACGAAGGCGTGGTGCCCGATCGTGGCGCCCCAGGCGGCGGGCAACATCTCCACGGCCGCCGGCGGCCAGTTGCCGGTGGTCTGTTGCCGGAACTCGTCCGGCGAGACCTCCTCAAACGCGAGCGTGCGCCCCGGGACTTCCCAGACGACCCGGACCTGCTCTGCCCGGGTCTGTGACACCGGACCACGGAGAGGATGTGTCACCTCCGGCATGCCCGTCCGCAAGCAGCGTCCGGGCGGCGACGTCGCGGTCGTCGACGGGGGCGGTCTCCACAGCGGCGTACGGCCACCGGATCACACCCCCACTGCCGATCGTGGCCCACCACTACGCCAGTGCATTCAAGGCGAACATCCCCGGGCGGACGAAGGTCCACTCGAGCCCGCTGGCCGCGATCAGCCGCTCGGTACCGGCGTACAGACGGCCATCGGGTTCTGCTGCTGGAAGAACCGGTGCGGGGTCTTGTGCGGGGGCCGAGAAAGGCGAACCGCCGGGCGTAGGTTGCGAGACGCTCGACGCCTGCCGGTGCCGTCGTCGACGGGGCGGTCCAGACCAGGAAGACGGCCCCGACTCCTTGCAGTCCTGCCCAGCGATTCGGGCTCGGTGAGGTCGCCGACAACGATCTCGGCCGTCGCCGGCAGCACCGCCGCGCCTCGGATCGCCGCGTGAGGGGGCGCACCGGCACGTCTTCGTCCAAGCAGCCGGTCGATCGCAAGGCGCCCAACCCGAGCAGTGGCTCCGGTAACGAGCGGCGGCGGCGCGTGCGTCGGTGCCATCAGCGCTCCCTTTGTGCCGGCTTCGACAGGACAGCGACGAGAGTTACGGCCGTTCGAAGTCCCGCATCACGATCCCGGTCCTCGGCTTCGGCCAGAACAGCGTGCTCTTGGGCGGCATCACATGGCCGGCGAGCGCCGACTTGATCACGAAGCCGACCGGGATCGGTGCCGGGAGGACCGCCAGCGAGCCACCGGCAACGGCGGCTCCGACCAGCTCCAGGTCGTGGGGCCGGGCCGATGACCCCGTCCCCGCCGACCAGCCATAGCGGCTCCAGGTTCGCCCGGGCGGCCCGGGTGAGGTCGAGCCGGTCGGTCTTGGGTTCCGGCATCACCCGCTCGTGCCGGTAAACCCCCGGCCCGGGCCCGCCGGGAGTGTCGTTGGCAAACGGCTCCAGCGTCAACGCGGTCCGGGCCGTCTTGGACGACGGTGAGGTGATCGCCAGCTACACCGACGACACGCCGTTGCCCAGCCGTTTGGTGCTCGGGTGGCTGGCCCACCGGGCGCTGCACGTGGTGGCCGCCGATAACGACGCCGAGGGCGTTACCGTGGTCATCGCCGTCTACGAACCCGACCCAGCGATCTGGGCAGCCGACTTGCGGTCGAGGAGGAAGCCATGAAGTGCGTGATCTGCAAGCAGGGCGAGACTCGCCTTGGTGTGGCGACGGTAGCCCTGGCCCGAGGGGCATTGACGATGGTGTTCAGGGCGGTCCCGGCCGAGGTGTGCGACAACTGCGGCGAGGAGTACCTGGCCGAGGACGTGACCACCGCCCTGCTGGAGGCCGTCGAGGCATCGGCCCGCAACGGCGTCGAGGTGGAGGTCCGGGAGTACGCCCGGGGAGCCTGAGATCGCCGTCACCGTGGGGGCGCCCGAGCCGGGGGAGGATCCTCAACTGGAAGGGCGGATTCGTTTCATCACCAGCCACCACGTCCCCCAGTTCGTGGAGGAGCTCATCGGTACAGGGCTACCCGGGGAAGTCCTCACCCGGAACCCCGTCCACCATGCAACCTTGGTCCACGACCTGGGCGCTGGCAGCGCGCATCTGCCCCGCGGCCAGCTTCCCCAGACCTTTTGTGAGTAAAAACTGATCACTATTGCTTGATTTCACGCACAAAAGCGTAGCGAGGGGGCACGACGGGAAGCACCGCGGCGCGTGCGTCGGTGCCATCAGCGCTCCCTTTGTGCCGGCTTCGACCGGACAGCGACGAGAGCTACGGCCGTTCGAAGTCCCGCATCACGATCCCGGTCCTCGGCTTCGGCCAGAACAGCGTGCTCTTGGGCGGCATCACATGGCCGGCGAGCGCCGATTTGATCACGAAGCCGACCGGGATTGGTGCCGGGAGGATCGCCAGCGAGCCACCGGCAACGGCGGCTCCAACCAGCTCCAGGTCGTGCTCGTAGCTGACCGACGCCCCGTCCCGCAGGTGCCGGGCGATCCAGGCGGTGTCCGGAGCATCGAGCTCCGGCGGGTCGATCGTCATCGTCCAGGCCCCCGCCGACGTGGCGACCCCGATCGTCCCCGGCCCCAGGTCGGCGACCTGCCGGGCCAGCGCGGCGACGTCGCCGGAGTACGGGACCAGCTCGCCCCAGGCCTCGACGTCGCAAACCGTGAGGTCGGTCACCCGGTAGATCGGGAGCAGGGCGGGGGGCTCATCGGTCGGGTCGGACACCAGCGCCAGGGTGGCGTCCCACGGCCCCGGCCCCTCCGCCGCGCGCATCTCGTCCCGGAACGCCAGCGACGCCGAGTAACGGTGGTGCCCGTCGGCGATCACCAGCGGCGTCGTCAGGCCCGCAGCGATCGGCGCCGCCTCCTCGTCGGTCAGCGGCCACAGCTGGTGCCGGGTGCCGTCGGAGTCCCGGAAGTCGACCAGTGCCGGGCGCCGGGAGGCCGACCGGACGGCCGGGCCGATGACCCCGTCCCCGCCGACCAGCCATAGCGGCTCCAGGTTCGCCCGGGCGGCCCGGGTGAGGTCGAGCCGGTCGGTCCTGGGTTCCGGCATCACCCGCTCGTGCCGGTAGATCCCCGGCCCGGGCCCGCCGGGAGTGTCGTTGGCAAACGGCTCCAGCGTCAACGCCCCGATCACACCGCCGGCCACCACCCCTGCCGTGCCCGCGGTCATGGTGTACGCGAACAGGCGGGGCGTCTCATTGATGACCAGCACCCTGGTCGCAAGCCACTCCCGGAACAGCCCGGCGGCCCGTTGGTACTTGGCACCGGGCTCGTCCCCGGGGAGCTCCCGGTTGAGGATGATCCGGATGACGTTGTGGGGATGGAGGTGCTCCAGCCGCTGGCACTCGGCCTTCGAGATCACGTCGTAGGGCGGGGAGGTGACCAGGGCGGGATCGATGCCGGGTGCGTAGAGCACGGCGTGGAACGGTACCAAGGAGGCCACGCCCGGCTGTATACCATGGACCCGGTACGGCGAGGTTCGCCCACGCCGAGGCCACACCAGGGCCACGTCGGGGCCACGTCGAATCCGCACCGAGTCCGCATCCAGGTGTCACCGACCCGCCAGGAGGGCACGCATGAACCAGGCCGATCCGCAGGACGTCTACGCCATGGTGATCCGCGGGCGGTCATTCCTGGAGCAGGGCCACCCCCACCAGGCGGCGATGATCCTGGAACGTGCCAGCGAGCTCGAGCCGGAGAAGACCTCGATCCGGGAGACCCTCGCCCGGGCCTTCTACCTGTGCGGGCGCAAAGGGCGCGCGGCCGAGGAGTTCGCCCGCGTGGTCGAGCTCGACCCCTCGAACGACTATGCCCACTTCGGTCTCGGGCTGTGCCAGGCGGCCACCGGCAACATCCAGCGGGCGCTCGGCCACCTCAAGCTTGCCGTCGCCATGCGCCCGGACTCCGAGGACTACCGCCTGGCGCTCCAGCGGGTGACCGGATAAGCGCCTGCCGCCGACCACCACGCCGCCAACCACCACGCCGCCAATCCCACCGGTGACCGGCTCCGTCCTCGACCGCTACGCGGCCTTCGCCTTCGACCTCGACGGCGTCATCTGGCGCGCCGGGACGATCTTCCCGGAGGCCCCGCCCGCAATCCGGACGATCCAGGACGCCGGGAAGCGGCTGCTCTTCCTCACCAACAACGCCTCGTACCTCCCCTCCTGGATCGTCGAGCACCTCGCCGGCGCCGGCATCACCGTCGGCGAGGAGGCAGTCATGACCTCAGCGATCGCCGCCCGCTCCTACATCGAGCACCACGGCCTCGTCGGGAAGCGGGCCTTCGTGATGGGGACCACACCGGTGGTCGACCAGATCGCCGACCTGCTGGAGGTCGTCCCAGTCGAGCGGGGGGCCAAGGTCGACGTGGTCATGGTCGCCCGCGACCTCGCCTTCAGCTATGACCGGCTGGCCGCTGCCGCCGACGCGGTGCGCCACGGGGCACTCTTGCTGGCCTCCAACCGGGACCACGTCATGCCCACCGTCGACGGCTACGAGCCGGGGACCGGCTCGGTCCTCGCCGCGATCGAAGGCGAAGGCGCCAACATCCGCGAGGCGTGGCACTCGTGCGCGCGCTCCGGGGAGCTCGCCTCGCTCGAAATCCCGCTCCTGGCCCTGGCGACCGACGGGCCAGACCTCGCCGCCGAGCCGTTCCCCG
>DAIQBQ010000106.1:0-9371 GCA_036781065.1 Actinomycetota bacterium | reverse complement strand
CAAGCAGTACTGCCGTAGCTCAGGCTCCCATCACTACCCAGACATGCCCGTAACAGCCACCAGGGCCGAAGCCCCAGAGGCAGCAATTTCGACTCGCATCGAGGGCCACCAGATCGCGTTCAAGTATCTGGTCAACGATGATTTCGACGGCTTTTTCGACGCCCGCAGCCAAGCCCTGCTCGATATCGTGGCGGACGCCATGGGCAAAGCCATCGCACGAGGTCCGGCTGGCCAAGTGCCAGCCGTGGACGATTACGAGCTCGACGAAGAGGAACTGACGGAAGCTGAAACAGAAGGCGCCACGGCCTGAGGACCCATCTGATCAGCGAGTTTTTTGCTCCCCCGGGCGGGCGGGCGCTCGGACGTGGAGCCCTTGGCCGGACCCGCTCTATTCCTCCTTGCCCTTGCGCCCGAGGTTGCTCCGAAGCAGCTGGGTGACTGACGACATGCCCGTCTCTTCGAGCAGAGTCTCGACATGCATATCGGATCGGACACCAAAATCTCGCCCGTACTGCTCTTCGAGGGTCCCGGCGTGCTTGTCACCGCGGGTTCGCCTCAGCTCCCCGTCCTCGTCTCGGGCACGGTCGCCCCTCATCCCTGATTCTGCCATCTACTCCTCCTGCTGCTGATGAATTACTTGCGTGGGATTTTACCGCAACGGGCGCCCGTGGCCGAGTCCCTTCGCCAAACAGCCGAGCGCCCCAATGTTCGTAGCTGTCCTCGGGTCACCCTCGCCTTGGTATCGTCACACGCATGGCCGCCGCGCTCGAGGAGCTGACACCAGGCTCGGCCGTGTCCGGCCTGGTGCCGGGCGCATCGGTCACGGTCGTCGCAGTCGAGTGGCACGGCTCGTCGTGCGTCACGCTCACCTACCGGACTCCAGCAGGAGAGGTGGCTGAGCGGCTCGTCTACCGCCTCGACGAAGCCTCGTTGGAGGCGGCCCGCCCCACAAGCAGCTGGACCTTCGACGCCGATGGGGACCTGTTCCGGCTCGTCGCCGAGGCCCGGCGGATCCGGCTCGCCTACCTGTTCGACCCCCGCCTGGCGGTGCACCTGAGCCTGCTGGACCCGCTCCCCCACCAGATCCAGGCGGTCTACGGGGAGCTGCTCCCCCGCCAGCCGCTGCGCTTCGCCCTGTGCGACGACCCGGGGGCCGGCAAGACGATCATGGCTGGGCTCTATATGAAGGAGCTGCTGCTGCGGGGGGCGCTCCGGCGCTGCCTGGTGGTGGCGCCGGGCGGGCTGGTGACCCAGTGGCAGGACGAGCTGGCCGAGCGCTTCGACCTCCACTTCGCCATCCTCACCCGGGACACGATCGAGGCCACCCGGCTGGCCGATCCCTTCGCCGAACACGACCTGCTGATCGCCCGCCTGGACCATCTCTCCCGCAATGACGACCTGGTGGCGCTGCTGGCGGCCACGGAATGGGACTTGGTGGTGGTGGACGAAGCCCACAAGATGTCGGCGCACTACTTCGGCAGCGAGCTGAAGGAGACCCGGCGCTACCGGCTGGGAACGGTGCTCGGCCAGGTCGCCCGGCACTACCTCCTGATGACCGCGACCCCCCACGCCGGCAAGGACGAGGACTTCCAGCTCTTCCTGGCCCTGCTGGACCCCGACCGGTTCGAGGGCCGGCCGCGCGGCGCCCGCGCCAAGGTGCGGAAGGCCGACGTCTCCGACCTCATGCGCCGCACCGTCAAGGAGCGGCTGCTGCGCATGGACGGCCGCCCGCTCTTCCCGGAGCGGCGGGCGACGACCGTCACCTACCCGCTTTCCGACCTGGAGGCCGCCCTCTACGCCGAGGTGACCAACTACGTCACCGACGAGATGAACCGCGCCGAGCGGCTCTCCGAGGAAGGCGACCGCCGCCGGGGCAACCGGGTGGGCTTCGCCGCCTCCGTGCTGCAGCGGCGGCTGGCCTCGTCCCCCGAAGCCATCTACCAGTCGTTGCGGCGCCGGCGGGAGCGGCTTGAGGAACGCCTCCGGGAGGAGCGGGCAAAGGGGACCGGCGAGCCGGTCCTGGCCGACGAGGGGCCGGAGGTCGACGAGGAGGACCTGGACGACTTCGAGGACGCCGAGCGGCTGGCGGTCGAGGAGGAAGTCGTCGACGACGCCAGCTCCGCCCGGACCCTCGCCGAGCTGGCGGCGGAGATCGATACCGTCACGCAGCTCGGCGCCCTCGCTGAGCGGGTACGCCACTCCGGCGCCGACCGCAAGTGGAACGAGCTGGCGGGCCTGCTCGCCCAGCAGGTGGCAACCGCCGCCTCGGGGGCCGGAGCCCTCAAGCTCATCGTCTTCACCGAGCACCGGGACACCCTCAGCTACCTGACCGGCAAGCTGCGCGGCTTCCTGGGACGCGAGGAGGCGGTGGTGGCCATCCACGGCGGCGTGCACCGGGACGAACGCCGCCGGATCCAGGAGGTGTTCACCCAGGACCCCGGCTGCCTGATCCTGGTGGCCACCGACGCCGCCGGGGAGGGCATCAACCTGCAGCGGGCGCACCTCGTGGTCAACTACGACCTGCCCTGGAACCCCAACCGCATCGAGCAGCGCTTCGGCCGGGTGCACCGCATCGGCCAGACCCAGGTCTGCCATCTCTGGAACCTGGTGGCCGAAGGCACCCGGGAAGGGGACGTCTACCTGCGACTGTTGGAGAAGCTCGAGGAGCAGCGCCAGGCGCTGGGGGGCGAGGTGTTCGACGTGCTGGGGGCTGCCCTGCCGGGCCGGGCGCTGCGCGAGCTGCTGGTCGAGGCGATCCGCTACGGCGATCAGCCGGAGGTGCGTGCACGCCTGAACAAGATCGTCGACGCCCGCATCGGCGAGGGCCTGGCCGAGCTGGTCGCCGAGCACGGCCTGGCGGCCGACGTGCTGGATGCCGCCGACGTGGAGCGCATCCGCAAGGATCTGGCCGACGCGGAGGCCCGCCGGCTCCAGCCTCACTACGTTCGGGCCTGGTTCCAGGACGCCTTCGAGCGACTCGGCGGCCGGATGGCCGAGCGGGAGCCCGGGCGCTTCGAGGTGACCCACGTTCCCGAGCTGGTCCGGGCGCGGGCACGGCCGCTCGGCAGCCCCAGCCCGGTCCTCCGCCGCTACGAACGGGTGACCTTCGAGAAGAACCAGATGAACCCGGAGGCTCAGGCTCGCGCCGAGCTGGTCGCCCCAGGGCACCCGCTACTGGAGGCGGTGCTGGAGCTGACATTGGAGCGCTACCAGGGGTTGCTCAAGACCGGCGCCATCCTCGTCGACGACGCCGAGGGGGCCAGCAGACCCCACGTGCTGGCCTTCCTGGAGCACGCCATCGCCGACGCCCACCCGGCCCCGGCGGGCCACCAGGTGGTGTCCCGGCGTTTCCAATTTGTCGACATCACCGAGGACGGGGAGGTGGCAGCCGCCGGCTACGCCCCCTACCTCGACTACCGGGCGCCCGCCCCGGAGGAGGAACAACGGGCCAAGGGCCTTCGCCAACAGCCCTGGCTGGGATCCTCGCTGGAACAAACGGCGGTCAACTATGCGATCGAGGTTGTGGTGCCCGACCATCTGGCGGAAGTTCGGGCCGAGACTCAGGCACGGGTGGCCAAGGTCCGGGCCGCGGTGCGGGACCGGCTGACCAAGGAGATCGCCTATTGGGACGCCCGTGCCCAGGAACTGCGCGACCAGGCCCGGACCGGGAGCCAACCGCGGATGAACCCCGACCGGGCGCAGGGCCGAGCCGACGACCTCGCCGTCCGGCTCAAGGCCCGCATGGCCGATCTCGACCTCGCCCAGCAGTTGTCCGCCCTCCCGCCGGTCCTCGTGGGCGCGGCCCTGGTGGTGCCCGCTGCATTGCTGGGCGCTCAAGGTGGGCACATCCCGGGCGTTGTGGAGGTGAGCGCCGATGAGCGGGAGGCCGTCGAGCGCCGCGCCGTGGCGGCGGTGTTGCGGGCCGAGGACTCGCTCGGCCACTTGGCCACCGAGATGGCCCACACGAACCCCGGCTTCGACATCCGCTCCGAGAACCGTGACGGCCGGCTGCGCTTCATCGAGGTCAAGGGCCGGGTGGCGGGGGCGGAGAACTTCGTCGTCACCCGCAACGAGATCCTGCACGGGCTGAACGTGCCCGAGGCCTGGATCCTGGCTCTCGTCGAGGTCAGCGCGGACGGCCCGGGATGGGACCGGGTCCGCTACCTGCGCCGCCCGTTCGGTGAGGGGGTGCACCTTCCCTTCGCCACCACATCGGCCACCCTATCCTGGCGGGACTACTGGGAGCGGGGAGGGCCGCCGTTGTGAGCACGAAGCTGGTGGAGGTCGCCCTGCCGGTCGAGGCGATCAGCAAGGCCTCCAAGGCGGACAAGGATCGCAAGGTCGGGACGATCAAGAACGTCCACAAGTGGTTTGCCCCCATGCCGACCCCCGCCTGGCGAGCGCTGCTGTTCGCCGCACTGATCGACGACCCGGGCACCGAGGAAGGCCGGGCGCCGCTGCTGGAGCTGATCAAGCGCCTGGTGCCCGAGCACGGCGGCGCCCCGGACGCCGAGACGCTGGCGGAGGCGCGCAAGTTGATCCAGGAGGCGACGGGAGGCAACCCCCCCACCGTCTTCGACCCGTTCTGCGGCGGCGGCTCGACCCTGGTGGAGGCCCAGCGACTGGGCCTGCCCGCTGCCGGCAGCGACCTCAACCCGGTGGCGGTGCTGATCACCCGGACGATCACCGAGCTGGTGCCGCAGGTGGCCGGCCGGCCCCCGCTCGTGGGTGGCGACGGCCAACTCGGCCTCATGACCGGCGGCCCCCTCGACGGGTTCCTGGCCGACTGCGCCCACTATGCCCGCCGGGTACGGGACGCGGTCTGGGAGCAGATAGGGCACCTGTACCCCCCCGCCCCTGGCGGCGGCACCGTCGTGGCCTGGCTGTGGGTCCGCACAGTCCGGTGCCCAAACCCCGCCTGCCGGGCGGTAGCACCGCTGGCCTCGTCGTTCTGGCTGTCCAAGAAGAAGGGCGCCGAGCGCTGGCTGAAGCCGGTCGATTGCCACCCCGGGAAGGCCGTGCGGTTCGAGATCGGCTCCGGACCGGACGGGCCCCAACCGGCGCCCAAGGTTGGACGAGGGGCGACATTTCGCTGCATCGTGTGCGGAGAACCCATCCGCGATGCCTACGTCAAGGAGCAAGGAATGGCGGGGCATCTGGGAGTACAACTCACCGCCCTTGCAGTAGACGGACCGCACGGACGGACATACAGCCCTGCGGCTGCCCAGCCTGACATTCGTGTGATCTCTAAGCATACTGATACCGACATTGAGCAGCCCGATTACGCCCGGTGGTTTTCGTCGCCAGACTTCGGCTTCAAGTACTTCTCCGATCTCTTCACTCCTCGGCAACTCGCCGCTCTCGGGACCTTCGCCGACGCCGTGGCGGAGGTGCCGGGCTGGGTGCTAGCCGACGGCGGGGATGGCATGTACGCGACGGCCGTCGCGTCAATCCTGGGCCTGTGTGTCGGCAAGCTGGCGGGCTCCTGCTCGAGCCAAACTCGGCTCGAACCCCCGAATCATTTCCACCCCGCATTTAGTCGGCACGCACTCCCCATGGTTTGGGATTTCGCGGAATTGAATCCTTATTCTGGTTCGGCGGGCGACTGGATGAGTCAGCTCGACTCGATTCTGCGAGGTCTCCGCGCTCTTCCAATGAAGGCGTCTCCAGCCAATACGTTTCAGGCAGACGCACGCGTTGCTGGCAATGCACTGACCGATTCTGTTCTGCTGGCCACCGACCCTCCCTATTTTGCTCAGATTGGCTACGCGGATTTGTCAGATTACTTCTACGTTTGGCTCCGTAGAGCCCTGCACGAGATCCATCCGGACATTTTTGGGACACTGGCAACTCCAAAGGGGACTGAACTGATAGCAGCTCCCTACCGACATGACGGCAACGCCGAAGAGGCCACACGCTACTTCGTCTCGGGGTTTACCGAGGCCTTCAGAAGCTTGTCAAAGGTCAATTCTCAAGACCTCCCCCTGATGATTGTGTATGCCCACCGTCAGGAGGAGTCGGACAATGGAGACCTTAGGTCGACGGCCTGGGATGCCATGCTGACCGCAATCTTGTCAGCCGGCCTTCGGATCGTGGGCACTTGGCCTATTCACGCCGCCACCTCCAACAAGCAGATAGCCCAGGGCACCAATGCCCTTGCTTCCTATGTCGTACTGGTGTGCCGACCGCAGTTGGAGGGCGCCAGGGTCGCCGACCGGCAGCGCTTGATCGCTGCACTCCATGCCAAGCTCCCCGCTGCGATCCGCAAGCTTCAGGAGGCGGCCATCTCATCGATCGACCTCGGGCAGGCCACCATCGGGCCCGGCATGGCGATCTTCTCCAGCTTCGGCAAGGTCATCGAGCCGACCGGACAGCCGATGACGGTCCGCTCAGCTCTCCAGCTGATCAGCCAGGTCCAGGCCGAGGTGCTGGACGAGTTCGTCGGCGACCTCGATCCGGAAACCCGCTGGGCGATGACCTGGTACCGGGACCACGGTTTCGGCGAGGGCATTTTCGATGACGCTGACAAGCTGTCGAAGACCACGGTCACCTCGGTCGACGAGCTGAAGGAGGCGGGCATCGTCACCGCCCGATCCGGCAAGGTGCGGCTGGTAAGCCGCGACGAGCTTCCGGCGAAATGGGCCCCGGCCGAGGACCACATGACGACGGTCTGGCAGGTGACCCAGCACCTCGTCCGTGCTCTCAGCGCGGGGGGCGAGCAGCAGGCCGTCCCCCTGTTCCGCCGCTGCCTGCGCTGGGCAGACGATGCCCGGTCGCTGGCCTACTGGCTCTCCACCACGGCCGTGGCCAAAGGACGGGCCAAGGACGCCTTGGACTACGACGCCCTGGTCACCTCCTGGCCGGAGCTGCAGCGGCGGGCGGCGGAAGACGAGCAGCCATCCTTGTCCGGGGAGGCTTCATGACGGTAGAACCATCGGTGATCGAGGAGGTGCGACTCACCTCGTTCAAGAGCTTCTCGGGCGCGGTGCTGCCGTTGAAGGACCTGACGTTGATTGTCGGCCGCAACGGCAGCGGCAAGTCGAACGCCCTGGACGCCCTGTGGGTGCTGGCCCGGCTCGCCCAGGGGGAGGACATCCGCGAGGCGCTGGACGGAGGCCGGGAGGGCCCCGCCGTCCGTGGGGGGGCCGCCGGCTGCGCTCCGTTCGGTCAGTCCTTCTTCGAGTTGGGGTGCACGGTCCGGACCGGGCCAACCGTGAGAAAACTGGACGTGCGGATTCAGACCGAGCCGACCGTGCAGGTCACCTGGGAGCGGCTCGGCTTCGACAGCAACGATCTTTTGATCACGGACCCTCCCAGGCCCGACTCAGGCGACATCAACGCACGGTGGGCAAGCAAAAGCCTGCCGCCGCCCGCCCCGGTGACCTTCCGGGCCACCCGGCTGCTGGCCAGCCAGGTGCTCGCGCGGGTGCCGGCCACCCCGGCCGGGCAAAAGATCCACCTAGCCGCCGCCCAGGTGCTCGCCGCGCTGCGTTCCGTGTTCGTGCTCGACCCGGTGCCCGACCGCATGCGCCAGTACATCCCACGCCGGGACGTCCTGCTCCGGCGCAGCGCCGAGAACTTGTCGGCCGCCGTCGCCTCGCTACTGAGGGACCCCGATGCCCGGGAGCGCCTCCGCCGGGCGCTCGCCGACCTGAACGAGCAGGAGGTTCTCGACGTCACCGTCACCGAGTCCGACCTCGACGACCTCATGCTCACCCTGACCGAGCGCTTCAAGGGCCACTCCACGCCGGTGCCCGCCCGGATCATGAGCGACGGCACGCTGCGGTTCCTGGCGATCCTTACCGCGCTGATGCAGGCCCCGACCATCGACACCACCCCGGAGCCACTCGCCTCCGAGGACGCCTCGGGTCAAACCATGGTGGTCATCGAGGAACTGGAAAACGGCCTCCACGCCTCCCAGGCGGCGATGCTCATCGGCCTCATCCGGGACGAGGTCAAGCGCCGCCGGGTGCGCGCGCTCGCCACCGCCCATAGCCCGGCCCTCCTCGACGCCCTCTCCGGCGAGGAGCACGGCAGTGTGGTGGTGTGCCAAAGGGGCAGCGATGGCGCCAGCATCCTCACCCCGCTCGTCGACCTCCCCAACTACCTTGACATCGTCGCCGGCGGGGGGCTGGGAAGGGCCGCAGAGCATGACCGGCTCCGGGCGCGGGAGCCCACCCAGGACCCCGTCGACGTCCTCGACCGGATCCTCCGGGGCCAGCCGTGAGGTTCACCATCGTCGACACCTCGGTGCTGTGCGAGCTGCTGGAGGTGCCGGGGCTCAGCAGCCGGCCCAAGGAGGTGCAGGAGGAGTTCCGCCAGCGACTCCGCGCCAAGGAGCGGCTGGTCCTGCCGGTGACCGCGGTCATCGAAACCGGGAACCACATCGCCCAGGTCAAGACCGGCAACAAAGCCGCCGCCGTCGCCCGGTTCGCCACCCTGCTGGCCGAGACACTGGCCGGCGGGGGCCCGTTCATCCTGACCGAGGCCTCCTGGGATGCCGCCTTCGTCGCCGAGCTCTGCCGGGGCAACTCCACCGGCCAGTCGCTCAGCGAGCACGCCCTCAACGCCGGGCTCGGTGCCGGTGACCTCGCCATCCTCGTGGAGCGGGACCGGCTGCTGGCCGCGTCCGCCTACACGGAGGCCTTTGTGTGGACCCTCGACCGCAAGCTACTGGCTTTCAACCGATGAGCGCTCCCCCTCCCTACCCCAGGATCGCTCACCTGACCGGCGGCCGGGGCAGCGACGACGACCGCGTACTCGCCGCCGAGGAGGCGGCGTCGCTGCTGGCCGCCGAGGCCGTCGTCGAGGAGAAGCTCGACGGCGCCAACGTCATGGCCTGGCTGGAGGGAGGCCGGATCGAGACTTCGCTGCGCTCCGGGCCCGGATCCGCCGACCGTGCCGGGCAGCTCGGCCCACTGCGGGCCTGGGCGGCGGAGCACGCCGATGCGCTCCGGGGGGTGCTCGACGAGCTGGACGGCGGAGCGCTGTATGCCGAGTGGCTCTACCTGACCCACACCGTCGCCTACGATCGGCTGCCCGCCTACCTGGTCGTCCTCGACCTCAGGGACGGGGGGAGTCGTTTTCTGGCCCCCGACGAGCGCGACGCCGTCGCCGGCAACCACGGTCTGGCGACCCCCCCCGAGCTGGCCCGGACCATTCCGAGAAGCATCGACGCGGTCGAGGCGCTGATCGGGCGCTCCCGGGTCGGCAGCGAGGAGATGGAGGGTGTCGTCGTGCGCCGCCTCGACGGAGGCTCGCCCCGGCTGGCCAAGCTGCTGCGCCCCGGGCTGGTGCGCCTCGCCGACGCCGACTGGGCCCGGGGCCGGCCCCGCAACCGGCTTGCCCACCGGGAGCATTCGTGGCGCTGA
>DAIQBQ010000105.1:0-9394 GCA_036781065.1 Actinomycetota bacterium | reverse complement strand
GTTCGAGGTGTGGACCAGCCGGCTGGCCTGCCTGGCGATCGCCTCGGTGACCTCCGGGTGGGCGTGCCCGAGGGCGGTGACCGCCACCCCGGCCACGAAATCGAGGTACGGCCGGCCCGACTCGTCGTAGAGGTAGAAGCCCTTGCCTCGCACGAAGGTGACCGGGTAGCGCTTGTAGGCCGGCATCAGGACGGCGTCGGCGGCCTCCTGGCTGAGCGTGGTCACGCCACGTGCCGCTCAGCGGTCACCATGGTCCCGACGCCCTCCTGGGTGAACACCTCGAGCAGCAGGGCATGGGCGACCCGCCCGTCGAGGATGTGGGCCTGCGGGACCCCAGCCCGCAACGCCTCGATCACGGCGGCGATCTTGGGGATCATCCCCTCGGTCAGCGTCCCGCCCCCCGCCAGCACCTCCAACTCGGGCACCGACGTCTGCGAGATCAGCGAATCGGCGTCGCCCAGGTCGGCGTACAGGCCCTTCACGTTGGTCAGCAGGACGAGCTTCTGCGCCGCCAGCGCGACCGCCACGGCCGAGGCGGCCAGGTCGGCGTTGATGTTGTACGGCCCTTCGGGGCCGGCACCCACCGGCGATACGACCGGGATGAAGTCGTGGTCCAACGCCAGGTCGAGGCCGGCGGTGTTGACCTTGTCGACCTCGCCGACGAAGCCGAGGTCCTCTCCGCCCGGCCCGCGGGCACGCCGGATTGCCAGCATGCCGTCCTCGTCCCCGGCCAGGCCCACCGCCTCGGCACCGTGGCGGCGCAGCGCCTCGACGATCTGGCCGTTGATCTCCCACAGCACCTGGCGCACGATGGCGATCGTGTCCGCACCGGTCACCCGGCGGCCCCCGATGAACACCGGCTGCTGGCCGGACGCACGCATCGCCTTCGAGATCTGCTTGCCACCTCCGTGGACGAGGACGGGGTACAAGCCGACCGCCCGCATCAGGGCGACGTCCCGGGCCAGCGAGTCGAGCATCCCTTCCTGGTCGACGGACTCCCCGCCGGCCTTGACGATCACCCGCCGGCCGGCCCACCTCCGGATGTAGGGCAGCGCCTCGGTCAGCGTCTGGGCCTTCGTCTGGGCCTGTTCCAGCCTGACCGTCATGGCTCGTACTCGGCGTTGATGTCCACGTAGGCGTGGGACAGGTCGGTCGTGCGGATCTCGGCGGCGCCGTCGCCGATCCCGAGGTCGCAGTCGACCGCGACGTCGTGGGACCTCAGTGCCTGCTCCGCCTTCCGCACCGCCTCGTCGCCCACGGGCAGACCGTGGTCGAAGACGGTGACCCCGGCCATGGCGATGCTCAGCGCGCCGAGATCGAGCGTCACCTCCGACTTCCCGACGGCGGCGTAGATCCGGCCCCAGTTGGCATCCGAGCCGTACATCGCGGTCTTGAACAGCATCGAGTCGGCGACCGTGCGGGCGGCCCGCCGCGCTTCGTGGGCGCTGGCGGCACCCGTTACCCGTACCCGGATGAACTTCGTCGCCCCCTCGCCGTCGGCGACGATCGCCTCCGCCAGCCGCAGGCAGACGTTCTCGAGGGCGGCGCCCACCTCGTCCGGTGCCGGCTCCACCCCGGACGCCCCGTTGGCAAACACCAGCACCGTGTCGTTCGTGCTCGGCTCCCCGTCGACGGTGATGGTATTGAAGCTGTTGTCGACGGCGGGCCCCAGGGCCGCCTGCAGCAGATCCGGGCTGATCGCGGCGTCGGTCGTGAGGAAGGCGAGCATGGTCGCCATGTTGGGGGCGATCATCCCGGCCCCCTTGGCCATCCCGCCGAGCCGCCACCCGCTGGCCTGGGTGATCGCCGCCCGCTTTGGCTGGGTGTCGGTGGTGAGGATCGCCCGGGCCGCGCGCTCGTCGTCGGTCCCCAGGGCGGCGGCGGCGTCGTTGATGCCCCTGGCGACCTTGTCCATCGGCAGGTAGCTGCCGATCTTGCCCGTCGAGCACACGAGCAGCTCGGCCGGGCCAGCACCGACCGCCTCCGCAGCCAGGGCCGCCATCGTCTCGGCGTCCTCCAGGCCCCGCCCGCCGGTCGCCGCGTTGGCGCAGCCTGCATTGACCACGACGCCCCGCGACCGGCCCCACCTGGCCCGCTCCCGGCTGACCAGCACCGGGGCGGCGCAGGCCTTGTGCGTGGTGAAGGTCCCGGCCACAGAGGCCGGGGTGTCGGAGACGACGAGCACCAGGTCGAAGCCCCCGTTGGCCTTGATGCCGGCCTTGACCCCGGCGGTGCGGAAGCCCGCCGCCGCGCACACCCCGGCCACCGACTCGGTGAACTCGCCGGCGCTCATGGCAGCAGCCCTGCGGTGCCGAGGGCGGTGGTCTCGTCGAAGCCCAGCATCAGGTTGGCGTTCTGCACCGCCTGCCCGGCCGCCCCCTTGCCCAGGTTGTCGATTGCCGCCATGGCGATCGCCCGGCCCGAGCGGGCGTCGACCCGCACGGTGACCTCGGCGACATTGGTCCCGGTCACCCTCCGGGTCTCCGGCAGCCGGTCGGCGTCCAGTACCCGGATGAACGGCTCGGCGTCGTACCGGTCATGGAGGACCGCCAGCAGGTCGGCGGTGCTGGCCGGCTCGGTCAGCGGTGCGGAGCAGGTCGCCAGCAGGCCCCGGGTCACCGGGACCAGGTGCGGGACGAAGCTCACCACGACCTCGGACCCGGCCAACGCCGACAGGTCCTGCTCGATCTCGGCGATGTGTTTGTGGCCGGTCGGCGAGTACGGGCGCAGGTTCTCGTTGACGGCGACGAAGTCGAATCCCTCGCCCGACGCCCGCCCGGCGCCGGAGACCCCCGACTGGGCGTCGATGTGGATGCCGGCGGGCGCGATCGCCTTGGCCGCCAGCAGCGGCGCCAGCGCCAGGATCGCCGCGGTCGGGTAGCAACCCGGGTTGGCGGCGCGCCGGGCACCCTTCAGGTCGTCCCGGTGCCACTCGGTGAGCCCGTAGGTCCAGCGGGTCATCTGCTCCGGGCAGGCGTGCGGCTCCCCGTACCACTGCTCGTACGCGGCCGGGTCGTCGAGCCGGAAGTCCCCGCCGAGATCGATGGCGGCAAGCCCCTCCCACCGGCCCAGCACCGCCATGCTCTGCGTGTGCGGCAGCGACGCGAACAGCACGTCGGGCCCGGCGGCGAGCGCTTCGTCCACGCTGACGAACGCCCCGCCGCGCCCGAGACCCGGGTAGGCCTGGGCAAGCGGCTTGCCGACCTGGGACGACGCGGCCGCAGCGACGACGTCGATCGCCGGGTGCTGGGACAGGATCCGGAGCAGCTCGCCCCCTGCGAACCCGGATGCACCGAGCACCGCGGCCCGGCACCTGTTCGAATAAGTATTTGACATGATGCATGAGCATACACGCTGGCCCACGGAGCGGGCGAGCCGGCGACGCACCCGTAGACGCCGGGGAGACAATGAGGGCGTGAGCGAACGGGCTGGCCACCGTGACCACCGAGGCCACGCGCACACCAGCGAGGCAAACGGGCGCCGGTTGGGCACCGCCCTCGGGCTGATCCTCGCCTTCATGGCGGCGGAGGTGATCGCCGGGGCAGTTGCCCACTCGCTGGCGCTGCTCTCCGACGCCGCCCACATGCTGACCGATGCCGCTGCACTCGGGCTCGCACTTGCCGCCGCCGCAGTCGCCACCCGGCCGGCCAAGGGCGGGCTGACCTTCGGGCTGCGCCGGATCGAGATCCTCTCCGGCCTGGTCAACGCCACCCTGCTGCTCGTGCTGGCCGGCTTCGTCGTCTTCGAAGCGGTGCGCCGCCTGCTCCACCCCGGGACCGTGGACGGGCCGCTGGTTGCGGCGGTCGCCGCCGCCGGCATCGGGGTGAACCTGCTCGCCAGCTGGCAGCTCTCGGGGGCCGAGCGGCGGAGCCTGAACATCCGGGCCAGTTATGCCCACATCCTGACCGACCTCTACGCCTTCATCGCCACCGGGATCGCCGCCGCGGTCATCATCGCGACGCACTTCGAGCGGGCCGACGCCATCGCCTCGCTGCTGGTGGCGGCGCTGATGCTCCAGGCCTCCTGGGGGTTGCTCCGGGAGGCGGTCCGGGTGCTCCTGGAGGCGGCGCCGGAAGGTATGGACGTCAAGGAGATCGGCGAGAGCCTGGAACGCCACGCCTGCGTCACCAACGTCCACGATCTCCATGTGTGGGAGATCACCTCGGGCTTCCCGGCGCTCGCCGCCCACGTGCTGGTACGCCCCGCCGACGACTGCCACGCGGTCCGGGAGGAGCTCGAGGGGATGCTGCGGGCGCGGTTCGGCATCGACCACACGACGCTCCAGGTCGACCACGACCAGCGCGGCCGGCTGCTGACCATCCAGGAGCGTCCCGCCGACCGCCCGGCCCGCGTCGAGGACCGCGGGGCCGGCCGCCCGAACGGGGGGTAGCGCCCGTCAGGCAACGACAGATTGTGGAGACTTTTCGTCGACGCCGGAAAGCCGGAAAGCCGGAAAGCCGGAAAAACCTCCACAATGCGAGGATTAGCCGGGGCAGTCCTCGCACGGCCGGCGGGCGGCCGGGCCTGAGCCGAGCCCGAGCGGGGCGAGCGCGAACTGTGCCGTCAGCACGTCGGCACAGAGTTGGTAGCCGGCATCGCTCGGGTGGTAGCGGTCGGCCGCCAGGTACCGCTCCGGATGCCGCCGGATCTCCGGGCCAATCAGCCGGCAGACGTCGATGTAGCGGCACCGCCCAGGTTGCCTGGCGGCAACCGCTCTCACCGCGGCGTCGAGGTATCGCCCGCGCCATCCGGCCAGCGCCCGCAACGGCTGGCGCAGGCGGGGCAACGCCCCCATGTCCGGGATGCCCAGCAAGACGAGCGGGACGCCGGGAGGCAGCGCCCGGAGCATCGCCTCGTAGTCCTGCTGGAACGCCGCCCGCGAGGTCAGGTGGACCGTGTCGTTGGCACCGACGCTGATGAAGATCACCCTGGGCGACAGGCCGCCCAGAGCCGGGACCTGATGGGCGAGGACGTCCCGGATCCGGTCTCCCCCCGGGCGAGCACCACCGGCCGTCCCGGGCGACCGAGCACCTGGGACACCCGGAGCGGCAGACCGGCTTCGGGCGAGCTGGCCCCGTGGCCCGCCGCGGTGGAGTCGCCGATCCAGACCACAAGGCCGTCGAGCTCCGGTTCCTCCGGTGCGCTGCCGGGTGGGTCCAGCCCCGGGCTGCGCGCTGCGGCGAGGACCTCGGCGCCGAGCAAGAGACCGCCGCCGACCAGGCCCCCACCCAGGATCGTCGTGCCCGCTGTAAGGCTCGCAGCGTCGATCATCCCGCAACCCCGCCGTCCGGACTCCCCTGTCAAGGTCCCCGGCGGGAGCTAGTTTACCTGTGGTAGCTATAAGGCGTCCATCACTCGCTCGTAATCCAGCATCACCACACCGCTGCCGAAGGTACGGGTCCCGGTCAGGCGTAGCCGGAGCGGCAGGGCCTCGGGCCGGAACAGCGGGTGCCCGTGGCCGATGGCCACCGGGTGGAAGTACAGGCGCACCGCATCGACGAGGCCGAGCCGCAGGAAGGAGCTGGCGAGGTTCGGCCCGCCGACCACCATGTCGCCGCCGGGCTGGGCCTTCAACGCCATCACCTCCTCGGGGACCACCTCGCGCACGACGGTGCCGTTCCACCCCGCCTCCTGAAGCGTCTTCGAGTAGACGAACTTGGGCACCTCCCGCCAGATCCCGGCGAATTCAAGCGTGGCCGGAGTGGCCTGCGGGTCCTCGTGGGCGGTCGGCCAGTAGGCGGCCAGCCGCTGGTAGGTGACCCGGCCCTGGAGGAGGGCGCTCACGGGCTTGAGCCAGTCGTTGAAGTGCTGGAGGAGCTCCTCGTCGGCTGTTGACCAGTCGAGCTCGCGGTTGGGGCCTTCGAAGAAGCCGTCGAGGGAAGCCGACAGCGAGAGGATAATCCTGCGCATTGCCCTAACTCCTCGTGACTCCGATGGGGTGCAGTCGGTCCGGGACCCGACAGAGGTGACCCCGTATCCTAGGCCGGTGCGACTACGCGCCTTTGTGGCACTGGCCGTCCTGGCGCTGCTTGCGGCGTCCTGTGGCTCTGCCAGCCCGCGGGGGGTCAAGGCGACCCACAGCCCGAGCCCCTCGCCTTCCGCCGCTCCGTCGCCAAGCCCAGCGCCATCGCCGTCGCCAAGCCCGAGCCCACCGCCCGCACCGACCAGGGCGTCCAGCCCCACGCACCCCGCCTCGCCGGCTCATCCCGCCAGCCCCACCCGGACCACCGCGCCTCCGCCGCCCCCTCCCCCGGCGACGACCTTCGCCGACTGGCCCGCCTACCAGGGCGACATCGCCCACAGCGGGGTCGCCCCGGGTCCAGCCACCAGCGCCGCCCCCACCGCCGCCTGGACCTCGCCGGCGCTGGACGGCGACGACTACGGCGAGCCGGTCATCGCCTCGGGCAAGGTGATCGCCTCAACCGAGAACGACACCGTCTACGCCTTCAGCGCCGCCACCGGCGGGCAAATCTGGTTCACGCATCTCGGCCCCCCCGAGGTCTCCTCGGCCCTCCCGTGTGGGGACATCGACCCGTACACCGGCATCACCAGCACTCCGGTCGCCGAGGTCTCCGCCGGCCTCGTCTACGTGGTGGCCTTCCTCCGGTCGGGAACCCACACGCTGTACGCACTCAACCTCGCCACCGGGGCGATCGCCTGGAGCAAGCCCGCCGACGCCCCCGGGCTCAACCCGCTGACTGAGCAGCAGCGGTCGGCCCTGATGCTAGCCAACGGCTACGTCTACGTCGCCTATGGCGGCCTGTACGGCGACTGCGGGAGCTACCACGGGGCCATCGTGGCCATCCCGGTATCCGGTGCCGGCTCGGCGATCAGCTACATCGTGCCCTCCCAGAACCAGGCTGGGATCTGGGCACCCCCCGGCCCGACGATCGACGGCTCAGGCGACCTGTACGTCGCCACCGGCAACAGCTCGTCGCAGGCCGCCTACGACGACGGCAATGCGGTCATCAAACTGTCGGGAGCCCTCCAGTCGCAGGCCTACTTCGCACCGACGAACTGGCGGCAGCTGAACACCGACGACCTCGACCTCGGCTCGCAGAGCCCCGTCCTGGTGCAGGGCGGCTACCTGTTCCAGGCGGGCAAGCAGGGGGTCGGTTACATCGTCTCCGCCGGGAACCTCGGTGGCGCCGGCGGGCAGGTCTCCTCGGGGCAGGTCTGCTCCGGCGCCTACGGCGGGGCCGCCTACGCCCCGCCGACCGTCTACGTCGCCTGCCTGGACGGGATCGTGGCGGTCACCGTCAACGGGAGCGGGGCGATGGCCATCGCCTGGCGCTCCCCCCGGTTCGACGCCGGCGCACCGATCCTGGCCTACGGCGCGCTGTGGGCACTGGACACCAGCAGCGGGACGCTGGACGAGATCAATCCGGCGAGCGGTGGCGTCCTCCATGCCGTCTCCGTCCCGGCGGTCGCCCACTTCGCCGCACCCTCGGCCAGCGGAGGGCTGGTCTTCGTCGCAAGCAACCGCTCGATCGAGGCGTTCCACGCCTGATCGCCGACACTGGAGGCCCGCATGCGCCGTGAACCCATCAACCCCTGGGAATGGTCGACGAAGTTCGGTTTCTCGCAGGCCGTCGAGGTCAGTGGCTTTCACCGGCTGCTCGTCTGCTCGGCCCAGACCGCGGTCGACGAGCAGGCGGCCCCCCCGGCATCGGACGGCATGGAGAGCCAGGGGCGGGCGGCGTTCGAGAACCTGCGGACCGTGCTCGCCGAGGATGGGATGTCGACCGACGACATCGTCAAGCTGACCTACTACACCACCGACGTCGATGGCTTCCGGGCCGTCCTCCGCCCGCTGCGCGCCGAGTTCCTGGGCGGCCAGCAGGTCGCCGAGACGCTGATTGGCGTGACCCGGCTGGCGCTGCCCGAGCTGAAGATCGCGATCGAAGCGCTCGCCGCCCGCTGAGCAGGCGCCGGCCGCAACCGGGGGCCCAGCCGGTCAGCCCCCAACCGGGGGCCCAGCCGGTCAGCCCCCAACCGGGGGCCCAGAGCGGGCTGCCCCGATCCCCTGCGGGAAGGCAAGGACACCGTGCGGGTCGTACGTTGCGGCAACCTGCTCCAGCCTCGGCAGGTTGCCGCCGTAGTACGCCGACGGCCAGCCGGGGAGGGCCGGGTCGAGGTAGTTGACGTAGGCGCCGCTGCCGGCCAGCGGGGCCAGCGCGTCCCGGATCTCGCCGACCGCCTGGGTCGCCGCCGCCTGCCCGGCGGCGTTCGTCCCGGCATAGATCTGGATCGTAGCCAGGGACGACCGGTGAGCGTAGGCCGTGTCCGCCGTGCCGACCCTCGCCACCGCCCCGCCCAGGCTGTCGAAGACAAGGTCGATGCCCGACCGCCCGGTGACGAGCGCGGTCACCGCTGCCGGGTCGGCAACGGCTCGGTCCATCATCCGGGACGAGGCCACGAACGCCTCCCGGCCGAGCGTCCCGCCTTCGGCCGGGAGGTGGCAGGCCTGGAGGCCGCCCGGGCAGCCGGCGAAGTAGAGCATGGCGTCCAGGAACCCTTTGGCCGCAACGGATCGGGTGCCGGAGCCGGTGCCAACCCGGCGGGCAAGGTCGTCCAGGACGGGGGTGAGGCCGGCCTGGGCGCCAAGGAAGCTGCCGTTGACCCGCGCCGACGGCGAGCTCCCCGCCGACACGATGCAGTTGGCCCAGAGCGGCGCCGGGGCCGCCTGGATCCAGTCCTGCCACCCGCCCAGGACGGCGGATGCCGGAGCATCCGGGAAGCTGACCGCGAAGACGACCAGATCGGGCGCGGGGACCGTGGCGAAGCTGAACGACGTCGTCACCCCGAAGTTGCCCCCGCCGCCACCCCGCAGCGCCCAGAACAGGTCGGGGTGGGAGGCGGCCGAGGCGGTCCGCAGGACCGAGTCCGGCGTCACCACCTGGGCGGACACCAGGTGGTCGATCGTCAACCCGTACTGGCGGGTGAGCACTCCCACCCCACCGCCCAGGGTGAGACCGGCGATGCCGACCGTCGGGCACGACCCGCCCGGGATCGCCCGGCCCGCTGCGGCCAGCCCGCTGTAGACGTCGATCAGCCGCGCCCCCGCCCCGACCACGGCGGTCCCGTCGGTGCGGACCTCAACGCCCGCCATCGGGCCGAGGTCGATGACCAGCGCCCCCGCCGGGTTGGAGTACCCGGCGAAACTGTGGCCGCCGCTGCGGGCAGCGACCGGGGTTTTCGAGGCGGCGGCCAGGTCGAGGCACGCCTGCACGTCGCTCGCCGTCGTGCACTGGGCGATCGCAGCCGGGCGCTGCGCGTCGTACAGCGGGTTATAGGCCTGCGCCGCGGCCGGGTACCCGCCGTCCGACGGGAGCAGCAGCGTTCCGGACATCCGGCGCTTGAGGCCCGCCCAGTCGGGCGGGCCACTCGGGAG
>DAIQBQ010000104.1:0-9411 GCA_036781065.1 Actinomycetota bacterium | reverse complement strand
GGTCGAAAAACGACCCGCCAGCCGGGGTCTGGGCCATTTCGCGACAGCCTGATATGCGCGGTTTTTGCACACAAAACGATCTGGGAGGCGAAGTGGCTCGCCTGGCGGCGCAATTCGGTTGCTATCACCGGGCGTCAAGCCCTGGCCGACGCCTAAGACAACTAACGCAGCGAAGCCCAGGCGGAGCCTGCACGCCCTTCTAGAGTATGAGGATCGCTCGCTAACGCTAGCCGTCGCGATCCTGGCGGGTACCGTGCTGCTGGGCGTTCACGCCGCTGCGTGTGGCCGCCGCGCCGGCAACTGTCCTGATTCCAGGCGGATTCTGCACGGAAAACAGGACAGCCGCCGCGACAACCGCTAGCTGTCGCAATCCTGGCGGTCGCCGTGCTGCTGGGGATCGGGGTGCTGCTGCTGATCGCCCACCACCTCAGCCAACGCCGGCCGATGACCTGCCGGACCTGCTGAGTCCTTCGGCACCGCCCCAAACCGTGCCTGCAGGTCGGCCCAGAGCGTCTCGACCCCGGCCCCCAGGTGGTCGAGCGGCCCCCGGTTGTCGATGACGTAGTCGGCGGCGGCCATCTTGTGCGAGAGCGTCGCCTGGGCGCCGATCACGGCGAGCGCCCGCTCCTTCGGCGTCCCCCGGGCGACGGCCCGCTCCAGCTGCTGCTCCGGCGTCGCGGCGACAACCACCAGCGCAACCATGCCGACCGACCGGCCGCGGCCGGTCTCGACCAGCAAGGGGGCATCGATCACCACAACCGGGCCATCCGGGTCCGCGCGCTCCAGCCGCCGCCGGATTTCGGCGTAGATCGCCGGGTGACTGATCGCTTCCAGGTCCCGCCGGGCGGCGGCGTCAGCGAAGACGATCGCCCCCAGCTTGGTCCGGTCGATGCCCCCGTCCGGCCCCAGGACATCCGGCCCGAACCGCACCAGCACCGCCTCGCGGGCGGAACCGGAGGGCCCGAGGACCTGGTGGCCGATACGGTCGGCGTCGATGACCTCGGCCCCCCTGGCCTCCAGCATGCTGGCGACCGTCGACTTGCCTGAGGCGATCCCCCCGGACAACCCGATGACGACCACCGGAGGGGACGGGGCTAGCCCGGAAACTTGGGCTAGTGCTCCCGTTCCCGCTTCATCTCCTGGACAATGTCCTCCAGCGACTCCGGCGGCAAGGCCCCGGCGGGGACCGACGAGAGCAGCTCCCCGGCAAGCTCCGGCTCCGGCGCCGCCTCGGGCTCAGCCTCGACCGGCGCTCCGTCCGCCGGCTCAAGCTCAGCGGCCACTTCGGGCCCCGCTGCAGCCGCCGCTTCGGGCTCCGGACTCGGCGTCTCGGCCGCTGCGGCGGGTGCCGGGACTGGCTCGGCCGGCGCACCGGCCGATGCCGCCGGGGTGGCTTCAGCGGTCTCCGCCGGTGCCGCGGCGCCAGTCGCGGCGGCCGGGGCCGGGGCCGGGGCCGGGGCAGGGGCAGCCGGCAACTCGGCCCGCTCCGGATCGAGCATCGGGCCGGCGCCGCCCATCGCCTGCTTGATCGACAGGCTGATCCGCCGGCGGTCGAGGTCGACGTCGATCACCTTGACCGACACGTCCTGACCCATCGACACCACCTGCTCGGGCAACTCGACGTGGCGCTCGGCCAGCTCGGAGATGTGGACCAGGCCCTCGATGCCCTCGGCCACCTTGACGAAGGCGCCGAACGGAACCAGCTTGGTGACCGTGCCCTGGACGATGTCGCCCGGGTGATGCTGCCGGGCAAAGGCCCGCCACGGATCCTCCTGGGTGTTCTTCAGCGACAGCGAGACCCGCTCCCGCTGCAAGTCGACATCCAGGACTTCGACCTTTATCTCCTGGCCGACCTGGACCACCTCGCTCGGGTGGTCCACGTGTCGCCAGGACAGCTCGGAGACGTGGACCAGGCCGTCGACGCCACCCAGGTCCACGAAGGCACCGAAGTTGACGATTGACGAGACGGTGCCAGTGCGCACCTCGCCCGGCTTCAGGTTCTCCAGGAATTCCTTGCGCTGCTCGGAGTGCGCTTCCTCCAGGTAGGCCCGGCGGGAAAGGACCACATTGTTCCGGTTCTTGTCGAGCTCGATGATCTTGCATTCGAGCTCCCGGCCGACGTAAGGCTGCAGGTCGCGGACCCGGCGCAGCTCGACCAGGGAGGCCGGCAGGAAGCCGCGCAGGCCGATGTCGACGATCAGGCCGCCCTTGACGACCTCGATGACCGGACCCTTGACGACGCCGCCTGCTTGCCTGATCGCCTCGATGTTGCCCCAGGCCCGCTCGTACTGGGCCCGCTTCTTGGAAAGGATCAGCCGCCCCTCCTTGTCCTCCTTCTGGAGAACAAGGGCCTCGATCGGGTCCCCGACCGAGACCACCCGGGAGGGGTCAACATCCTGCTTGATCGACAGTTCGTGGGCGGGGATCACGCCTTCGGATTTGAACCCGATGTCGACCAGGACTTCGTCCTTGTCGATCTTGACGACGACACCGGAGACGAGGTCGCCCTCGTCGAAGGGCTTGATGGTGGCGTCGATGGCGGCCATCAGCTCCTCGTGGGAGAAGCCGACGTCATTGGTGGTGATGGTGGACTCGTGTTCCGGTGCCGAGCCGCGCTCGGTCGGATCATAGTTGAAGGTTCGGGTGGACATCGAAACTCCTTCGTGCCCGTATGGGCGGGGGACTCCTCCCGCGACAAGGCTGAAGCCGCGCACAGGAGGGCAATATGAGTCTATCACGCAAGCCGCGGCGCGCCCGCCGCCCGTGACGCTACGGGGACGACGTCGCCGTCGGGCTGGCCGGGCGCTGCGGGGGGACGTAGGGGCGGACCAGGTCGAGCTGCTTGTGCGAGACGATGAACGGCTGGCCGATCTGGGCCTGCCCGGCCGGTTGGTCCTGCAGGACGACGACGACGCCGCGGTCGGGCGTCAGCCCGTGCTGGGCGTACTGCTGGGCGACCTCGGCGGGGACCTTCCAGGGCCCGTCGATGTAGCACACCCCCACCGGCGCGACGATCGGGAGGGTGGACGCCGACGAGGTCACCTGGCCCTCGGACAGCGCGTCCTCCCAGGCGGCGACAACGCCAGCGGTCGACGTGTAGCCGGCCTGTACGGTGAAGCCCTTCCCCGGCTCGGCGTCGGTGCAGACCGGGCCGAGCCACGATGCGTCCAGGTGAGGGGCGATGATCTCGTCGGTGGGGCCCGGCGACGAGCCGGTCGTGGCTCCCGACTGCTTGTGGCCGGAGCGCAGGTACAGCGATACCCCGACCAGGGCGACGAAGAGCAGCGCGTAGGTCAGGAGCTTGGTGCCGGAGCTGCGGTGCGGCCCGCCCGGCCCCCCCGGCCCGTCGCCGGCTCCCTGCTGTGGCTGCATGGCGGTCGGCTCCGGGAACCAGGAGCCCCCGCCGCGGTCGGGGCCGTCGCCTCCGTCCTGGTCGCTCATGTGATCTGCGGTCCCCCCTTCACCGGATCATTGTCTCCCAACGGCACCGCCGCACTGCGTGTTTCAGTGCTTGGCGTCCGCCCAGTTCGGCCCCCAGGCCAGGTCGACCTTCAGCGGGACCCGGAGATCGAGCACCCCCTCCATGGCGCTGCGCACGGTGCCGGCGACCGCCTCGACCTCGCCCTCCGGCACCTCGAAGACCAGCTCGTCGTGCACGGTCAGCACCATCCGCCCCGGCGTCCCGGCCAGCGCCTCGTCGGCACCCACCATCGCCAGCTTGATGATGTCGGCGGCGGAGCCCTGGATCGGGGCGTTCAGGGCCATCCGCTCGCCGAGGCTGCGGACCCGGGGGTTCTTGTTGGCCAGCTCGGGCAGGTAGCGGCGCCGGCCGAGGATCGTGGTCGTGAAGCCGTCCTCGGCCGCCCGGGCCACCACCCCGTCCAGGTAGCCGCGCACCTGCGGGTAGGAGGCGAAGAACCCCTCGATGTAGCTGCGCGCCTGGTCCATCGGGATGTGCAGCCGCTGGGCGAGGCCGAACGGCCCCATCCCGTAGGTGACCCCGTAGGACACCATCTTGCCGATCGACCGCAGCTCCGGCGTCACCGTCTCGACCGGGATGCCCAGCGCCTTGGCGATCGAGTGGCGGTGGATGTCCTCGCCCCGGTCGAAGGCCGATACCAGCTCGGCGTCCTCGGAAAGGTGGGCCAGCACGCGAAGCTCGATCTGCGAGTAGTCGGCGACCACCAGCAGGTTCCCCGGCTCCGGCACGAACGCCCGCCGGATCTGCCGGCCCTCCTCGGTGCGGATCGGGATGTTCTGCAGGTTGGGCGAGTCCGACGACAGCCGCCCGGTGGCGGCGACGGTCTGGTTGAACCGGCAGTGGACCCGGCCGGTCCGGGGATCCACCAGCGGTGGTAGGGCGTCGAGGTAGGTCGACTTGAGTTTGGAGCGCTCCCGGTAGCGCAGGATGGCGTCGACGATCGAGTGCTCCTCGCGGAGCGACTCGAGGACGGAAGCGTCCGTCGAGTACCCGGTCTTGGTGCGCTTCGAGGGCTTGAGCGCCAGCTTCTCGTAGAGGATCCGGCGCAGCTGCGGCGGCGACCCGATGTTGAACGGCTCGCCGGCCAGGGCATAGATCTCATGCTCGATGGCAGCGATCTCGTCGCCGACCGCCTCGGACATCTCGCCGAGGTAGTCGCAGTCGACCCGCACCCCGGCCTCCTCGATGCGGGCCAGGACGCCGACCAGGGGCAGTTCCAGGCCGACCAGCAGGTCCCACGCCCCTCGCTCGACCAACTCCTTGCCGAGCACCGTTGCCAGCTCCCCCACCGCCACGACCTCGGCCCCCAGTGCCAGGTCGTCCGCCGGCCCTCCCGGGGCTCCGGCCTCGTCCAGCGCCAGGGTCTGCTGGCCGGAGTCGACCTCCGCCTCCAACCTGAGCTCCCGGCCGAGGTAGCTGGCGACCAGCTCGTCGAGGGGGTACGAGCCGCGGGCCGGGTCGACCAGGTAAGCGGCGATCTCGGTGTCCATGGCGAGCGTCCCCTTGGGCGGGTGGATCCCGGCCGCCCCCAGCCGCAACAGCGCGTCCTTGGCCCCGTGGGTCGCCAGCCGGGCGGATTCCAGGTCGGGACGGACCACCGCCCACAGCATGTCGGGGTCGGGGAACCGCTCCAGCCGCACCACCCGGGCGCCGCCGGGGACGCCAAAGGCCAGCGCCGTCGGTTCGGTGCGCGGGTTCGACCGCTCGCCGGTCACCCGGAACAGCAACGACCCGCCGCCGGCCGCCTCGGCGAGGGCATCGCGCAGGTCGTCAATCGTGGTCAGCTCGGCCGCCTCCGCCGCCAGGCCGCCCTTCGGGGCCGGGGCCGGCAAGTCGGCGGCAAGCCGCTCGTACAGGGTGCGGAACTCAAGGGCGTCGAACAGCCGCCGGACCTCCGCCGGGTCCGAGCGCCCGATCTCGAGGTCGGCGACGCTGACGTCGAGCCGCTCGACCGGCACGCCGTGCGCCGCCAGGTCCTCGGCGGTGCGCAGCCGGAAGAACTCCCGGTTCTCTTTGAGCCGGGCCTCCTCCGGCGCCAGCCGCTCCCTGGTCTTGGGCTTCTCCTCGTCGAGGTGCTCGTAGATCGATTCCAGCGAGCCGTACTTGATGACCAGGTTGGAGGCCGTCTTCTCGCCGATGCCCGCCACCCCCTCGATGTTGTCCGAGCTGTCGCCGCGCAGGGCGGCGTAGTCGAGGTAGCGCTCCGGGCCGAAGCCGAAGCGCTGGCGCACCGCCGCCTCGTCGTAGGTGACGGTGTCGCTGATCCCCCGCCGGTTCATCAGCAGGCGGATGCGCGGGCCGACCAGCTGGAAGAAGTCCCGGTCGGCGGTGACGATCACCGCGTTGGCGCCGTCCTCGGCGAGCCGCCGGGCCAGCACGTGAATGATGTCGTCGGCCTCGACGTTGTCCAGCTCGAACACCGGCACCTTCAGGACGTTCAGGACCTCCCGGATCAGACCGATCTGCTGGCGGAACTCATCGGGCGGGGCGGCCCGCTGCGCCTTGTACTCGGGCCGGATCGCCAGCCGTTCCAACGGGGCGCCGCGGTCGAAGGCCACGGCAACGTGGCGGGTCTTGAAGTCCTGCCAGGCTTTGATCAACATCGAGGTGAACCCGTAGACCGCGTTGGTCGCCTGGCCGCTGGTCGTCCGCAGGTCGGCCTCGGCCAGGGCGAAGAACGCCCGGTAGGCCAGCGAGTGGCCATCGAGCAGGAGGACGGTGGGGGTCGGGGCCCTGGAGGAGGCCTTGGGGCTCGGAGCCATGCGCCCTATAGTACGGCCATGGCCGACTCCCCCGACCTCCCGGTCAGCGTCCCGGTC
Source organism: Actinomycetota bacterium (assembly GCA_036781065.1). Lineage (GTDB taxonomy): Bacteria > Actinomycetota > CADDZG01 > JAHWKV01 > JAOPZY01 > DAIQBQ01. The sequence continues at coordinate 3,111 of DAIQBQ010000104.1, read as the reverse complement.
ACCGTCCCGCAGGGGGCGCAGGACTACCTGGAGACGGTGTTCGAGATGGAGGAGGAGGGGGGCAGGATCACCCAGGCCCGGATCGCCAAGCGGATGGGCGTCTCCGCCCCGGCGGTATCCGAACAGATACGCCGGCTGGCCAAGGCGGGCCTGGTCGCGGTGGCCGAGCGGGAGATCGTCCTGACCGCCCACGGTCGCTCGGTGGCCACACCGCTGGTCCGCCGGCACCGGCTGGCCGAGCGGCTACTCGTCGACATCCTGGAGATCCCGTGGCACCGGGCGCACGAGGAGGCGCATGCCTGGGAGCACGTGATCTCGCCCGAGGTCGAGGAGCGGATCCTGACCAAGACCGGGGCGACCACCTGCCCGCACGGCAACCCGATCCCGGGGCTGCAGCCGCCGTACGACCGGGCGGCGTTGGTGGCGTTGAGCGACCTGGCGGCGGGCGAGACGGGACGGCTCTGCCTGCTGACCGAGGACGTCGAGTTGGTGACCGACGTGCTCAAGTACTTCGAAGCCAAGAAGCTGATGCCCGGGGCGACGATCCAGGTCAGCGCCATCGGCCCGGACGGCACGCTGACATTGAGCGTCGACGGCACTGCCGCCTCGCTCGGCTCGGACCTGGCGGACAACGTATGGGTGCAACGGTGACCTCGCCGGTGCGGGAGTTGGTCGGCGCGGCAGCGGCGGCCGCCGGGGCTGCGACGGGAGCGATGGCCGCCGCCACCGAGGAGCAGATCGGGGAGGCGCTGGCTGCCATCGCTTCCGCCCTGGGGGCCGAGTCGGCGGCGATCCTGGCGGCCAACCGGGCCGACATCGAGGCCGGCGAGGGCGTCCTGTCGAAAGGAAGCCTGGACCGGCTACGGCTCGGCTCGACCCGGTTGGAGGGGATCGCCGCACAGGTGCGGGCGCTGGCCTCGCTGCCGGCGCTCGAACGGGTGGTGGGGCGGCGCACGCTCGCCAACGGCCTGGAGCTGGAGGAGCGCCGGGTGCCGGTCGGGGTGATCGGCGCCAACTACGAGGCCCGGCCCAATGTCACCGTCGACTTCGCCACCCAGCTGATCAAGTCACGCAACGCAGGCGTGCTGCGTACCGGCGGCGCCAGCCTGCGCAGCGCCGAGGCGCTGGTCGATCTGGCCATCGGCCCGGGCCTGGCGGCGGCCGGGCTGCCGCCGCCGGCGATCCAGCTGGTACGGACCGCCGACCGGGAGGCGGCCCAGGCGCTGGTGTCGTTCCCGAAGGAGATCCCGCTGGTGATCCTCAGGGGCAGCGGGGAGATGACCGCCTCGCTGGCCCGGGAGGCCTCCCGGCACGGGGTGCGGACGCTGGCCCACGCCGAGGGCGGGGGGGTGTTGTACGTCCACCCCGGGGCCGACCCGGCGATGGCCCTGCGCCTGATCGAGGGGAGCCTGGACCGGCTGGGGGTGTGCAACCGGCTGAACCTGCTGCTGGTCGACGAGACGATCTGGGAGCGGTTCGTGCCGGCGGCTGTCTCGGTGCTGGAGCGGCTGGGGATCACGCCGTCGCTGCCGCCGCACGACCACCCGATCGGCTACGAGTGGGCCACCGACCCGGCCCGCGATGCCACCGTCACCCTGGCCCCCGCCCCGGGCCCGGCCGCCGCGGCCGGGATCGCCAACCGGGAGACCTCGGGCCTGGCCGCGGGGATCGTGACCGCCGACGCCGCTGCCGCCGAGACGTTCCTCGGCGCCTACCAGGGCACCGCCGGGTTCTGGAACGCCACCACCCGGTGGCTGGACGGTTACGAGCTGACCTCGGCCCCGGAGACCGGGATCAACATCGACCGGGTGCCCGGCCCCCGGGGCCCGGTGACCTACCGGGACTTGTACCTGCGCCAGTACGTGATCACGGGGGACGGCACCCAGCACCGGTAAGCGGCCACTATGCCGTCCAGTAGGCGGGGTCGAGTGATGTCAAAAGCCCGTTCCGCCCGGGGTAGTGTCCTGTTTTCATAGCGGAATCCGCCTGAGATCAGGACAGTTGCCGTCGAGGGACGACGCCTTTGAGCGCTTAGCGGGATCCAGGCAAGTCACCCGCTGAGCCAGGTCGTGGGCCGGGTCGTGGCCAGGTCGCGAGCCGGGCGTGACGGTCGTCACGACCGCGCGTTGACAGCGCGAACCCGACCTTGCAAAATGGCTCCGACTTCCGGCCCGACCGCACGGTCCAATGGGGGGCCCACCGGGGACGGTAGTCGCCACCAGAGCAGAGACGCTTGCCCCTCCGCGGGCGTTTTTTCGTCCGCTGACGGGAGATGATGTGGGGCGAAGCGTCCCGGAAGCGGCGCGCGTGAAGCGGGCCGAGATGAAAGGGAGCTCGAATGACGACTGGCAGGAGTCCACGTCCCCCCAGGGATATCTTCGACCCGGCCCACGAGCGGGACGCCTGCGGCGTCGGGTTCGTCGCCGACGTCGAGGGCCGCGCCACCCACACCATCCTGGAGACCGCGGTCTACTCGCTGTGCCGGGTGCGTCACCGCGGTGCGCTCGACGCCGACTCCAAGACCGGTGACGGGGCGGGCGTCCTCACCAAGCTGCCCACCGATTTCTTCGCCGCCGAGGCCGCCCGGCTGGGCACCCCGGCCGACCCCGACTTCATCGGCGTGGCCATGACCTTCTCCTGGAGCGAAGGCCACCGCAGCGTGATCGAGGAGGCGTGCCGCTGGGAGGGCATCGAGGTCATCGCCTGGCGGCCGGTGCCGGTGTCGACCGACCCGCTGGGCGACCGGGCCCGGGCGACCCAGCCGGTGATCGAGCAGGCGATCTTCCTGAAGCCGATCGGCTTCGACGCCGCCGAGGCCGAGCGTCGCTGCGTCCGCGCCCGCAAGCGGGCGGAGAAGGCCTGTGCCGAGGCGTTCCTCAAGGTCTACTTCCCGTCGTTCTCGTTCAACACCATCACCTACAAGGGCATGGTGGTCGCCGACCGGCTCGCCGAGTTCTACCTCGACCTCGCCGACACCCGGTACACGACGCCGCTGGCGATCTTCCACCAGCGCTTTTCGACCAACACGCTGCCGACCTGGGAGCGCACCCAGCCGTTCCGGATGCTCTGCCACAACGGCGAGATCAACACCATCCAGGGCAACGTCAACCG
>DAIQBQ010000103.1:0-9419 GCA_036781065.1 Actinomycetota bacterium | reverse complement strand
CAGGTCACCCTGTCGCTCAAGGGCCTGGCGCAGTGGTCGTACAACGTCACCGTCCACCTGTCCGAGCGGGCCCGGAGGTGGCTGGTCGACTGGACCCCCGCCGCGCTCGAGCCGCAGCTGGCCGCCGGCGAGCGGTTCAGCCGGGTGCTGACCTGGCCGCAGCGGGCGGCGATCCTCGGCGAGGGCGGGGTGCCGCTCCGCCAAACCGTCCAGGGCTGGAGCGTCGGCGTCGAGCCGGCCAAGGTGACCAACCTGCCGGCGGTCGAGAACGCCTTCAACTCGGTCCTGCAGGTGGCGACCGCGACGGTGACCGACGTCATGCACACCCCAGGAGCGCAGCCGACCTGGTTCCTGCCGGTCACCCAGATTTCCCCGCAGCAGTTCGCCACCGTCCGGCCGCAGCTCTCCCCGGTCCCCGGCATCCTGTTCGAGCAGTCGACTGCCCGGGTGACCTACGCCCCCGGCGCCGCCCAGGCCCTGCTGGGCAGCACCGGCCCGATCACCGCCCAGCTGCTGGGCCAGCTCGGGGCGCCCTACGCCGCGGGCGACACGGTCGGGCTCTCCGGGATCGAGCTCGCCGACGAGCGGCAGCTTGCGGGCACCCCATCGGCCGACATCGAGCTCAAAGACGCGTCGGGCAATGTCGTGGGGACGTCGCTGAAGCACTACGACGGCACGCCCGGCACACCGGTCTCCACGACCATCGACCCGGCGATCCAGTCGGCCGCCGAGGCCGCCTTGGCCGGGGTGGGCAAGAACGCCGCGCTGGTCGCCGTCGACGCCGCCACCGGCCAGATCCGGGCGGTCGCCAACAATCCCCCGGGCGGCTTCGACCGGGCGCTGCAGGGCACCTACCCGCCCGGGTCGACGATGAAGATCATCACCAGCTACGCCCTGTTCTCCAACGGCGACACACTGGCGACACCAATCAGCTGCCCGACTCAGGTGGTAGTCGATGGCAAGACGTTCAAGAACATCGAGGGCGAGGCAACCGGCAACATCAACTTGCAACAGGCCTTTGTGGAGTCGTGCAACACCGCGTTCATCCAGATGGACCAGACCCTGACCCCGTCGCAGCTGACCAAGGCCGCCGGCACCTTCGGGTTCAACGCCCCCGAACCGCTGGGGGTCCCCTCGGGTGGCGCCAGCTTCCCGCCGATGAAGGACATTGTCGACCAGTCCGGGGCGGCGATCGGCCAGGCCGAGGTGGTGGCCTCGCCGGTGCACATGGCGGCGGTGGCCGCGGCCGTCGCCTCCGGGGCCTGGCACGAGCCCACGCTGCTGTCCGGCGACCAGGCGACGGCGACGGTCACCCCGCTCGACCCCAACATCGCCGCCAACCTGCGGACGATGATGGGCCTGGTGGTCGCCCAGGGGACCGGGGTTGCTGCCCAGCTGCCGGGGACGCCGGTGTCCGGGAAGACCGGGACCGCCGAGTTCGGCCCCGGCAACCCGCCGCAGACCCATGCCTGGTTCATCGGCTTCCGGGGGCAGCTGGCCTTCGCGGTCATCGTTGAGGGCGGGGGCGTCGGGGGGTCGGTGGCGGCCCCGCTGGCCAAGAATTTCCTGTCGATGGTGCCGGCCTCGTAGCGCTGGCGGGGGTGCAGCTGCGTCCGGGCGCCGGCGCACTGGCGGGAAGCACCGATCAGGCCCGCTCCGGGTAGGCCGCGAGCGGTCAGAGCCGCGGGTCGACCGGCTCGCTCTCCATCGCCAGCACGGCGAAGGCGCACTCGTGGACCCGGCGCAGCGGCTCCTGGCGGACAAACCGCTCCAGGCCCTCCACGCCGAGGGCGAACTCACGCAGCGCGAGCGACCGCTTCGCCCACAGGCCGCGGCCGCGCAGCCGTTCCAGTTGCTCCGGGCGGTCGTAGTCCGGCCCGTAGATGATCCGCAGGTACTCCGGCCCCCGGCATTTAACTGCCGGCTGGACCAGGCCCCGCTGGCCCCGGGCCACGAACTCGAGCGGCTTTACCACCATGCCCTCGCCACCGGCGGCGGTAAGCGCCTCCCACCACGCCGTCGCCCCGGCCTCCGCCGCCGGGTCGGTGAGGTCGACGACCCGGTGCTCGGTGGCGATCAGGACGCCGGGTGCGGCCGCAGCCAGCTCGGCCAGCAGCGCCATGTGCCAGGCGTGGTCCTTGTCGGTGTGCACCGCCCCCTCGGTTGCCATCAGGTGGAACGGGGCCAGCTTCAGGTCGTCGACCCGGGCGACCTTCCAGCAGTACCGCCGGTAGGCGGCGACGAACCGCTCGGCCCCGGCCAGCCCGGTAACCTCCCGCTCGAGCAACCTGCCGACCTCAACCCCCCGCTCGCCGGCCAGGCGCAGCGCCTCGACCGACGCCGCCGAGTCGACCAGACCCGCCCGGCCGACGGCAGCGTACTGGCGGATGAGCAGCTCCTGGGCCTTGGCCGACCAGGGCATCAGCTCGCAGTCGAGGCAGGCCCAGTCGGTGACGAGCCGGTCCCAGATTCCTGCCGCGTCGAGCCCGGCCCGCACCCGGTCGAGCACCGCCTCCCCCACGGCGGGGTCATCGAAGAACCGCCGCCCGGTGCGGGTGTAGACGATCCCGCTCTCCCCTGCCGGGACCCCGAACCGGCGGCGGGCGACCTCGGCGTTCCGGCAGGCGATGACGATCGCCCGGGAGCCCATGTGCTTCTCCTGGCAGACCACTGCCGGCACCCCCTCGGTGCGGAAGTAGGCGAATGCCTCGGCCGGGTGCTCGAGCAACCCCTCCCGGGCCGAGGTCTCGGCGGGCGACATCGTCGGCGGCAGGTAGATCAGCCACCGCGGGTCGGCGGCGAACCGGCTCATCACCTCCAGGGCGGCGATGGCGTTCTCCTCCCGAACGGTCAGGTTGCCGCGCAGCCGGGTGCCAACCACCCGCTTGCCCAGGACGTCGTCGAGGTCGAGCAGCTCGTCGTGGCGCTGCTGGGCGGTCAACGGCGCCGCCAGCCCGGTACCGTCGGCCGCCCCGCCCGCGGGCGACGGCAGGAACGGCCGGGCCGGCACCGCGTAGGCCCGGACCGCAGGGACCGAGACCAGCTCCAGCTCCGGGTAGCGCAGGGCGGTCAGCTTGCCGCCGAAGACGCAGCCGGTGTCGACGTTGATCGTGCCGTTCAGCCACTCCGCCTCGGGCACCGGGGTGTGGCCGTACACCACGCGGGCCGGACCCCGGTAGGCGTCGGCCCACAGGTAGCGGACCGGCAAGCCGAATTCGTCGGTCTCGCCGGTGGTCTCGCCGTACAGGGCGAAGTCGCGGACCGCCGAGGAGCCACGCCCCTGCATCTCCTGCTTCAGGCCGGCGTGGGCGACGACCAGGTTGCCGCCGTCGAAGACGTAGTGGCTGACCAGCGAGTCCAGGAAGGCGGCGATGCGGGCCTCGATGGCCGCCCGTTCCTCCGCCGGGAGGGCCTCCAGCTCGGCCAGCGTCTCGGCCAGGCCGTGGGTGATCTGGACATTGCGGCCGCGCAGCTTGCGGACCAGCTTGACGTCGTGGTTGCCGGGCACCGCCAGCGCCGAGCCGGCTTCGACCATCGCTTGCACCAGGGCAAGGACGTCGAGCACCCGGGGGCCGCGGTCGACCAGGTCACCGACGAACACCGCCTTCCGCCCCTCGGGGTGGACCCACGCCCCGCCCGCCCGCTGCGCCCGGTACCCCAGCGACGCCAGCAGCGCTTCCAGCTCGTCTCCGCAGCCGTGGACGTCGCCGATGATGTCGAACGGCCCGTGGTCGTCCCGCCTGTCGTTGTAGAGCGGGGTCCGTTCAAGCACCACGGAGTCGATCTCCTCCGGTGTGTGCAGCTCAACGATGTGGCGGAACCCTTCCTTGCGCAGGTTGTTGATCGACCGGCGCAGCGACTGGGTCTGGTTGCGCACGACGTGGGGGCCGAAGCTGCGGTCCGGCCGGTGCTCGTTGCGGGCGAGGCAGACGCTGGGGTGGAGGTTGAAGACGACCGCCACGGGCAGGCAGTGGAACTGCCGGGCCAGCGCGACCAGCGGCCGGCGGTCCTCCGGGCGCACGCTGGTGGCGTCGATCACCGTCAACCGGCCGGCGGCAAGCCGTTTACCGGCGATGAAGTTCAGCACCTCGAAGGCGTCGCCGGTGGCCGCCTGGTTGTTCTCGTCGTCGGAGACCAGACCCCGGCAGAAGTCGGAGGAGATCACCTCGGTCGGCGCGAAGTGGGTCGCCGCGAACGTCGACTTGCCCGAGCCGGAGGCCCCGATCAGCACGACGAGCGAGAGGTTGGGGATCGAGACCTTCACCGGGTGAACACCGCCATCTGCGACGGCGGCCCGACCTCGTCGTCGACTGGCCCGATCGGCAGGAAGCGCACCCCGTAGCCAAACCGGCCGGCGACCTCGCCCGCCCACGCTTCGAACTCGGCCCGGGTCCACTCAAACCGGTGGTCCCGGTGGCGGAGCCGCCCCGCCGGCAGCGTGTCGAAGCGCACGTTGTACTCGATGTTCGGGGTGGTCAGCACCACCGTGCCGGGCTGGGCGGCGCCGAACAGGCAGCGCTCGAAGGCGGCCAGCCGGGATGGGTCCAGGTGCTCCACGACCTCGACCGCGGCGGCCGCCTCGTAGCCGGCCAGGCGGGCGTCGCGGTAGGTCAGCGACCCCTGGAACAGCGTGATCCGGTTGCGCTGCACCGGCGCCAGCCGATCGAGGCGCAACCGGCGGGCGGCCAGCTCCAGCGAGCGCCAGGACACGTCCATGCCGGCGATCTCGGTAAAGCTGCGGTCGCCGGCCAGCAGCGCCAGCAGCCGGCCCTCGCCACAGCCGACGTCGAGCACCCGCCGCGCCCCGGACTGCTTGAGCACCGCCATGACCGCCCCCAGCCGCTGGGTGTGCAGGCTGACCCGCTCCTCGACTTCCCGCTCCTCGGCGTCGTGGGCGCCGGCCGCCTCGTCCTCGTCCCGGTCCTCCTCGAGCAGCCGCTCGAGCGCCGAGCGGGTGAGCGCCCCGCGGTGGCTCAGGTAGCGCTGGGCGATCAGCTCCTTCTCCGGGTGGCCGGGCAGCCAACCGGCGCCGCGGGCGAGCAGCTTCTCGACCTCGTCGTCGCCGACGACGTAGTGCTTGTCGTCGTCGAGCACCGGAATCAGCACGTACAGCTGGGTCAGCAGGTCGGCCAGCCGCCGGCGGCCGCTGAGCCGCAGCCGGATATAGCGGCTCTCCCCCCACTCCGGGAACTGGTCGTCCAGCGGGAGCCGCACGGCATCGACCGTGTAACCGAGCGGCTCGAACAGCCGGCGGGCCAGCGGCTCCCCCCCCCGGCAGGCGATCACTGGCAGGGTGGCCTCCAGCGGGATCGCCGCCGCGGCGGTCTCCGGCCGGTCGGTGCACCGGCCGTTCATGGCGGTCCCGAACACCTCGGCGATGGCCACTGACGTAAACGACGAGGCGGCGTACGGCCGGTCGTTGACGTAGTGGTCCAGGGTGCGTGCCGGGTGGGCACCCGCCGACCTGCTGCCCCGCTTGCCCGCGCCGCGGACCAGCTCGATGGCGTCGACCTCCACCAGCAGCGCCGCCGTGCACCGGTCCTCGGTCGCCTCCGGATAGAAGACGTGAGCCGAGCCGAAGCTCAAGTCGAAGGTCTGCAGCCTCGCCGGGTGCTTGTGCAGCAGGTAGCCAAGGTCGGTCGCCGGCCGGTGGGTCGTGGAGACGGTGAGCAGCACGAGTTGCCGTTAACCCGCGGTGGCGGACGGGGGGAGGGCGATGCCGGCCGGCAGCGAGACCTGGTCGCTGGCGTTGGCGCGGGACTCGAGGCCGATGTGGCGTGCCATTACCGCTTCTTTCAGGACGTGGCAGGGACGCGGATAGTCCGGCCAGCCTACGAGGTACCCGGCATCCCGGGGGTCCCCTGTTTCGCCCGGTGGTACGCACGCAGCCGCTTGCGCTGGTCGAGCTCCCGCTTGCGTAGCCGGATGTTGACCGGGGTCACCTCGACCAACTCGTCGGCGGCGATGAACTCCAGCGCCTGCTCCAGCGACATCTGCCGGGGCGGGACCAGCCGGATCGCCTCGTCGGCGGCGTGGGTGCGGATGTTGGTCTTCTTCTTTTCCTTGGTGGGGTTGACGTTCATGTCGTCGGGCCGCGCATTCTCGCCGATGATCATGCCCTCGTAGACCTCGACGCCCGGGCCGAGGAACATCTCGCCCCGCTCCTGCAGGTCGTAGAGGGCGTAGCCGGTGGTGACCCCGGGCTTGTCGGCGACCAGCACGCCGCTGAGCCGCTGGGTGATCTCGCCGGCCCACGGCTCGTAGCCGGCGAACACGCTGTGGATCACGGCGGTACCCCGGGTCTCGGTCATCATCTCGGAGCGGAACCCGATCAGCCCCCGGGCCGGGATCAGGAACTCCATCCGTACCCAGCCGCTGCCGTGGTTGACCACCTTTGTCATCCGGCCCCTGCGCAGCGCCAGCGACTGGGTGACCACGCCCACGAAGGCCTCCGGCAGGTCGAGCACGAGCTCCTCGACCGGCTCGTGCACCTTGCCGTCGACGGTGCGGGTGATCACCTCCGGCTTGGAGACCTCCAGCTCATAGCCCTCACGGCGCATCGACTCGATCAGGATCGCCAGCTGAAGCTCGCCCCGGCCGCGGACCTCGGTGCGGTCCGGCGACCCGGTGTCGACCAACCGGATCGACACGTTGCCGAGCACCTCCCGGTCGAGCCGGGCCTTCAGGTGCCGGCTGGTGACGAACTTGCCCTCGCGGCCGGAGATCGGCGACGTGTTGACCCCGAAGGTCATCTGCAGCGTCGGCTCGTCGATCTCGATCACCGGCAGCGGCCGGGGGTCCTCGATGCTGGCGATCGTCTCGCCGACCGTCACGCCGGCCAGCCCGGCGATGGAGCAGATGTCGCCGGGCCCGACCGCCTCGATCTCGCTGTAGGAGAGCCCGGTGTGGGCGAGCATCTTGGTGATCCGCCCCTGCTCGATCGATCCGTCCCGGCGGCACAGCGCAACCCGCTCGCCGGTGACCGCCGTGCCGTTCCATACCCGCCCGACCGCCAGCCGCCCGACGTAGGAGTCGGCGGCCAGGTTGGTGACGTGGAACTGGAACGGGGCGTCGGGGTCGTAAGTGGGCGCCGGGGTGACCTCGGCGATCACCGAGAACAGCGGCTCCAGGTCGACCCCCGGCAGCTCGGGGTCCCGGGTGGCGGTGCCCTTGCGGGCATCGGTGTAGATCACCGGCGAGTCGATCTGGCTCTCGTCGGCGTCGAGATCGATGAACAGGCTGTAGACGTCGTCGAGCACCTGGGCGATCCGGGCGTCCGGCCGGTCGATCTTGTTGATGACCGGGATCACCGGGATCCGCCGCTCCAGCGCCTTCCGCAGCACGTACCGGGTCTGCGGCAGCGGTCCCTCGGAGGCGTCGACCAGCAGCAGGGCGGAGTCGACCATCTGCAGCGTGCGCTCGACCTCGCCGCCGAAGTCGGCGTGGCCGGGGGTGTCGCAGATGTTGATGTGCAGGTCGCGGTACTTGATGGCGGTCTGCTTGGCGAGGATCGTGATGCCCCGCTCGCGCTCCTGGTCCATCGAGTCCATGACCCGGTCGACATGGGCCTCGTTTTCCCGCCACACCCCGGACTGGCTGAGCATGGCGTCGATCAGCGTGGTCTTGCCGTGGTCGACGTGGGCGATGATCGCCACATTGCGGACGTCGTCCCGCGTCGCAACCCGGCTTTGTTGCAAATCGGTCATGAATTCACTGTACCTTTGATTGACGAATGGCCCGCGAACACTTCCGGGCGAGCTCGAGGAGGTCGGACCCAGTGGTGAGGTCGGTAGGAACAATGTACCGGATGCCCCGCCTCCCGCAGGGCATGAAGGCCAAGCCGACGAATATCAAGAAGACCGCCCGCCGGGTGGCGAAGATCTTCAAGCCGTACCGGTCCCAGATCGTCGTCATGGCGGTGACGATCATCGTGACCTCCGGCCTCGGGATCGTGAACCCACTGCTGATCAAGGTCGTCTTCGACCGAGCGCTGTTCGGGGTCGGCGTCGGCGGGCTCTGTTCGGGGAAGCCGTGCCCCAACCTGCCGTTGCTCTACCAACTGGTCGGGCTGATGATCGCCATCCCGATCGTCACCAGCCTGATCGGCATCGCCCAGACCTACCTGTCCAACATGGTCGGGCTGCGGCTGATGCAAGACCTGCGCAACAACCTGTACGAGCACCTGCAGAAGATGGCGATGCGCTTCTACACCTCGACCCGCACCGGCGAGATCCAGTCCCGGCTGACCAACGACGTCGCCGGAGTGCAGACGGTGGTGACCGATACCGCCTCGACGATCCTGGCCAACATCGTGGTGATCGCCAGCAGCCTGGTGGCGATGCTGGTGCTGTCCTGGCAGCTCACGCTGGTGTCGCTGTGCCTGGTGCCGGTGTTCGTCTGGTTCACCTGGAAGGTGGGCAAGTCGCGCAAGGAGGTCCAGGCGATCGCCCAGCAGTCGCTGGCCGACCTGACCGCCATCACCGAGGAGACCCTTTCGGTGTCCGGCATCCTGCTGGCCAAGGTGTTCGGCCGCCAGCACCACGAGGTCGCCCGGTTCAAGGACGAGAACGACCGGCTGACCACGGTGCAGTTGCGCCAGCAGCTGATCGGGCGGTACTTCTTTGCCGTTGTCGGCACGTTCTTCTCGATCACCCCGGCCCTGGTCTACCTGGTTGCCGGGTGGGTCAGCCACGCACACGGTGGGGTCGGCAGCACGGCCGGCGCGGGCCTGCTCAGCGCCGGTACGGTCGTCGCCTTCACCACCTTGCAGTCGCGGCTGTTCTTCCCCATCGGTTCGATGCTGCAGGTCGGGCCGAACATCCAGTCGTCGATGGCGCTGTTCGAGCGGATCTTCGAGTACATGGATATGCCGGTCGAGATCGCCAACGCTCCGGACGCCATCGACCTGGACCCCTCCGACGTCGAGGGCCGGGTGACCTTCGACGACGTGTGGTTCCGCTACGACGCGCCAAAGCTGCCCGATGCCGGTCGCAACCAGGAAGCCGGCGACGCTGACCCCGGACCGGGGCCGGGCCGTGAGTGGACCCTGGAGCGGATCAACCTGGCGATCGAGCCCGGGCAGCTGGCCGCCCTGGTCGGCCCGTCGGGGGCCGGCAAGACGACGACCACCTACCTGGTGCCCCGGCTCTACGACGTGCAGCGGGGCTCGGTGGCCATCGATGGCATCGACGTACGCAAGCTGACGCTGGAGTCGCTGGGCTCGATGATGGGCGTCGTGACCCAGGAGACCTACCTGTTCCACACAACGGTCCGCCGCAACCTCCAGCAGGGCAAGCTCGACGCCACCGACGAGGAACTGGAGGCCGCCTGCCGGGCGGCGTTCATCCACGACAAGATCATGGAGCTACCCGACGGCTATGACACCGTCGTCGGCGAGCGCGGCTACCGCTTCTCCGGCG
>DAIQBQ010000102.1:0-9436 GCA_036781065.1 Actinomycetota bacterium | reverse complement strand
GCAGAGGGACGTTGGGCCCCTACGCCCGGTCATGTGCGGAACGCCCGGCTAGCGCGCTCCGTCGCCCGTGCCACGCCCGAAGGACGCTCTCGCCGCCGGCCATGGCTCGCAGCGCTGCCCAGTCGTCGCTGGGGTCCGCCAGCCGCGTCGCGGTGTGGTGCAGGGCGCGATCCACGCGTGCCGGTTCGTGGGGCATGTGGTCGATCAACCAGCGCATACCCCCGGCAGAGCTGCCGGCAAACGAGATGGTGAGGTCGACCAGACCCGCCACAGTGACCGAGTCCAGGGGCAGTGCAGCCTCGGCCGCCGCCCGCCTCTGGACCATCGTCACGGCCGAGTCGGCGGCGAACACACCCTCCGCGGCGGCCATCGCCTCGCCGAAGCCGTAGCGGCCGGTCTCGGGATAGTAGGTGTCGAGGCTCAGGCGGCCGAGCAGGCCGATCCTCCGCAGGCCGGCCGCCCAGGCTCCGAGGCGGTGCAAGGCCGGGCCGTAGGCCTCCGCGCTCGGCAGGTGCAGCCGCAGGCGTAGGTGGGGTTCGGGTTCGAGGTAGGGGACATACCACCACCCCGGCGGGTTGTCCCACTCGGAGAAGAGGTCTGGCAGGTGGGTGAGGAGGTCGGCGTGCCGGTCGGAGGGGCCGTAGAGCTTCGCATACAGCCACGCCGAGACACCCGGTAGGTGCGCCTGGTCGCGGCCGATGGCGCGAATGCGGACGGGCCACGCCGAGGAAGGGCCGGGGACGGTGTAGGTGAGCGGGACCACGACCTCGTGGGCACGGCCGTCCAGCCATCCGCACGCGCCGGGGTCAGGTGCTTCGTCGAGCCTGGCGCGGCCGAGTCGATCAAGGTGGGAGCGCAGAAGCATCAGGTGCATATCCAGATCGAGATCAAGACGCAGGAGGTTGTCGGCTTCGACTAGGTAGACGCTGCCCGGAAGACGGAACTGCCGCCGCCAGGCGGCCGCGGCCTCCCGCCACTGCGACCACGGAGTGTTCTTGAGTGGCAGGTCTGAGGCGGACAGATTCCACCGCGCCGGTGCGAGAACGCTCCGGCCATAGCGCACTCTGGGTAAGAACGGCAGCGAGCTTGCCGCACCCCAGGAAAAGGGCATGTAGACGGCAGCCCGGGCTCTGGAGACCTCGCACAGAAAGCGAGCGAGCGGGTGGCTGAAGTAGCGGAACTCCACCGAGTTGAGCACGGTGGGCTCGATCAGCCGCTGTTTGCCGAGCGACACCAGGTACAGGCCGTCGGCATCGCCGCCCACGGCCAGATCCTGCAGCGGGATAGTGCATTCGTCGGGTTCCCGGTATTCAGCCACCGACACCACGTTCGGCAGCATGACCGGAGCGCGGGCAAGGTTTTCCGAGCGCGCATGCACCGGAGGGCATGACACCTGGACCGTCAGCGCCCCCGGACGCGATGTCGACGTGCCGGCGTACGCCTCACGGAAACGGCGCTGGCTGGTGGCGTCGAGGAGGTCGAGGAACCGACCTGTGGAAGCTCCGGCTGCCCGCGAGGCACCGGTCACCAGGAGCTTGAAGTCCCCCTGCTGGAGCGCAGAGGTGCTCGCTGCGTGAATCTGCACGAACAGCTCCACATGCGGCGGCACCGGCCGCGTTGTCACGCCCTCGCCCGCGAGGTCGGAGATCGTCCGGTCGTCCAAGGTGATCTCTTCTCCATCGGCGATCACCACCTTCTGGACCAGCGCGAGGAGCCGTTCGTCGCGATCGGACAGCGGTAACGCGGGTACCCTCCTGCCCGATCCTCGGTATGTGGCCGGAAATCCAAGCCCGGTGTCCGGGCTGACGACCTCCAGGAGCGGGACCACGGAGCCGATCCCGTAGCGCTCCACAAAGGCGGCGTGGAAATCCACCCACGCCGGAAGCCCTTCTCGATAGGGCGTCAGCCGAGCCAGCGCCACCGCGGCGGCCTCCGCCTCCCGCGCCACCGCTTCCGGGAGTATGAGGTCGGCGTCCAGCCGCAAGTCCACCATGAGTGGCTGTTCGACTACACCGCTCACGCGACGCATCTGCTCGGCCAGGCGGACGCGCTGGACCTGGCGATCGTCCGACAGCGGCGCTGTGTTGTGGCGGGCGATGTCGTCGCGATCGCCCGCAGCTCACGCACCCAATCGGCAACCCGTGGAATGGCCTCTGCGTCGACGGCGTCGAGCTGGGCCACCACATGGCCCAAGGCATCGGGAAGCGTCATCGGCGGCCGCAGGCCGGTGAGCAGCACCCTTAGCTTGACCAGCTCGAGAAGCATCCTCTCGACGACCGCTCCCGAGATTGCCGGGAAATCACCAGTCAGTTTCCCGACCAGATCGCCGATGACGACGGGCGAGTGTGCATACCGCATGACCGCCTCGACCGCCCTCGTGTGACGCACCGACACGTCCACCAGGTCGTGTTGGTCGCTGCGGTCGCCACGGTCGCCAGCGCGCTGCTGAAACGGCACGGTCAGCCTGTTCCCGCGAACGACACACAGGTTGTTCGCGACAACCGGGAGACATCGCACCAGCTCCGGGCACGTCTCCAGGCCCGTTACCACCTCCGCGAGCCACGCGCCGGCCGGCCGGACGACTGGCCGGTGCCCCTCGCCCCACCGGGCCAAGGCGTCTGGGCCGAGACCCACGGCCGCAACCCCAGCGAAAAGTGCGAATGGTGTGCTCCGTCCGATCATGCGCAAAACGTACCGGGCCACGGACATCGCGGTGCGGCGTATCTGACGCGGATCGCGGCAGCGTCCGTCGCACACCTTGCGGACCTCGCGTGCAAGCACGGGACTGGCCACAGCGATTGCATCGGCAAACGATGCTCGCGACCATACGCGCTCCAGCCAGCCGCGCCACTGCTCCACGTTCCCGCCCGTGCCATCGGCAAGGTCGGGCCAGCCGGGCAGGTCGATCCCTCCGGGATGCGTGGCTGCCCGGATCAACACCGCATCGAGGTACCGATACACCTGGCACGTCCGAGGTCGGCGAGGCGGATCCGGTGCCAAGCTTACGAGCAGCCCGGCAACCGGGACCCGCCGCCAACAACTTCAGGATTTGCAGCTCGTGCAGGCCGACTCGCAGGTCGAACCGCAGTTGTCGCTCGTGCTGCGGAGCAGCTCGGGGATCACCGGGCCCGACTCGACGATGCTGACATCCAGATCGAAGTCGAGGTCGTCCCCCGTGTCGGGAGCCGAAGCACTCGGCGCAGCACTTGCGGTCACCGTCCACATCGCGCGATCACCATCCTTTCTCGTTGGCGGGTACCTGGGCATCTGGACTTGGATGGCCCCATGAGGGCCAGGAGATCGTGACGGTCGTGTGCCGCTTCTCGATGGCCCGCTCCCCCGGGCGGTGATCGCATGGCGTGCCGGCCGGGTGGACGGCAATCCGCGCGGCGGGTCCACCCCGGTGGTGCCGATCCCAGACGCGAACCTGTTCCACAATCACCTCGGCGAGGCGCTCGGCGCCGGGTCCGTGGGCGTAGGCCCCGAACTCATACGCGGTCGTGCTCCGATCGACCTCCCGGAACGTGAGATAGGCGAAGCCGCGCCCGCCGAGCAGCGTCGGCGTGCCGATCGGCGACGCCGGGTCGGCGAGGGTGCGAGCGAGCTCGCTCCGCGCACGGGACAGCAGACAGAAATCGGACAGGGATGTGGCCAGCCACAGGAACAGGCCGTCGAAGGGCTCCATCCGGCCGAAGAGCACGCCCGACCACGCCTCTATGCGCGGCTGGAGCAGCGCCTCACGCAGCCCGTCGGCGACGACGGGTTGGTCGTCGTCGATCCGCAGGCCAACCTCCTCCCCGTACAGCGGGATGAGACGTTCCGGTCGCGCTCCGGCGCCCTGCACCGGAACGAAGCCGGCCATCTCGTGGCCAAGGCTGACCAGGCTAGTGCCCTCGCGCACAAAGACCACCGACCGGCTGAGGCCCCGCAGCCGCAGGGGGACCACGATCCGGCCACCCTCCGCAAGCTGATCCATCCACGCGGGAGGAAGGTCCCAGACCCCGACGGTGACGATGATCCGATCGTAGGGGCCATGCTCGGCCACGCCGTCCTCCGCGTCGGCGAGCACGACGTTCACGTGTCCGAACCCGGCGCTCCCCAGGCATCGGCGCGCCCGGTCCGCCACCTCGGGGTCGATGTCGACGGTGGTGACCTCGCCGGTCGGGCCGACGAGCTCGGCCATCAAGGCCGCGTTGTAGCCGCCCGAGCCGATCTCCAGGCACCGCATACCAGGGCCCAGATTGGCCTGCTCCAGCATCGCCGCCTGAAGCCACGGCGCAGAGACCGTGCTGATCGTGACGCCGTGGGTGTCTCGCTTGATCCGCACGACATCGTTCGCGTAGGCCGCATCGAGGGGCACGTCGGGGGCGAACAGATGCCGAGGCACGCAGCGAAACGCAGCCTCGATCTCCCTCGACGCGATCATGCCTCCGGCGACGAGCTCGTCGACGAGGCCGCCCCGCAGCGCGGCGGCGCGGGGCGATTCAGCGGTAGCTTCAAGCACATGGTCCCCCTTCGTGGCCTGCACTCATGGCCGGGAATGATACTGGTCGGATGCCGCAACGGCTCGAATATCCCGAAGCTGGCGCCAGGCACTCGCGCCTCGAACCAAGGGCGCGCTGTCCTCGTCGCGGTTGCGTCGGCACGCCCGCGGGCCAGGCCGCCCTGTCGGGCGCCTTGGTGGGGGTGGTCACCACGGCGAAGCTGCCGATCCCGGCGTCGCGTCCCGTGTGGCGCAGGCCATCGGGGTGAGGGAGCGGGCCGGCGCACGGTACGGGACGTCGTCTTCCCGGCTGCTGCCGACCTCGCCCTGGCAAACGACCTCGGCCTGCTTGTCACCCGCAGCGAGGCGGCCACGCTCCACCGCGCCGCCGGGACCGACCTGGACCGGTGCCTGCCCGACGTGGGGAACCAGCTGCGCCAGGGGATGGCCGTGACCGCCTGCGTCTACCTCGACGCCCAGCGGCGGCGGGCCGAGCTCGCCGGCCGGGCCCGGCGCCTGCTGTCCCAGCACGACCTGCTGGTATCGCCCACCGCACCGGTGACCGCTCCCCGCCGGGACGACTACGAGCGATTCCTGATGCGCCTGTCGAGAACACGGCCCTGTGGAGCCTGGTGGGTGGGATGCCCGGCGTTCTCCTTGCCGGTGGGGTCGGCGGCCGGCCTGCCGGTAGGCCTGCAGCTGGTGGCGGGGGAGCACCGGGATCGCTTCCTTGCTCAGGCCGGCGTGGCCCTGGAGGACGCCCACGCCGGGGGCGGGCTGTTACCTGAACGTAACCGTGCGGCAACCGGCGCTAAACCTTGGTCTGCCTACGCTGGGTGCTCCGCGATGGCCGGGGGAGCTGCGAGGAGGTGAGGGGGCGATGCCGGGACCCACAGGGGTGCTCAGCCGGTTCCGCGGTTACCCGACCGCAGGCTTCCATGACGAGATGTTCGACGCCGCCGGCTGGCCCCGCCCCGGCTCGCGCCTGCTGGTCGAACGTGTCGAGGACCTCTCCGAGGGCGAACTCCTCAGCCGCCAGCGTGCCGCGGAGACGGCCCTGCTCAACCTGGGGATCACCTTCAACGTCTATGGAGCCGAAGGGGCCACCGAGCGCATCATCCCCTTCGACCTGGTCCCCCGGATCATCGAGGCCGCCGACTGGCGGACCATCGCCGCCGGGCTCGCCCAGCGGGTTCTGGCGCTCAACGCCTTCTGCGACGACGTCTACCACGTCGCCAAAATCGCCCGGGACCGGGTGGTGCCCGAGGAGCTCATCCGCACCGCCGCCGGGTACCTGCCCCAGTGCGAGGGCCTGGATCCGGTCAACGGGATCTGGTGCCACATCACCGGCTCGGACCTGGTCCGGGATGCCGACGGGCAGTTCTACGTGCTGGAGGACAACTTGCGTTGCCCGTCGGGCGCCAGCTACGTGCTGGAGAACCGGCAGATCCTCAAGCGCACTTTCCCTCAGGTGTTCGAAGCCTCCGGGGTGCGCCCGGTGGAGGACTACGCCAGCAGGCTGCTGGAGGTCCTCACCTGGGCCGCCCCCCGCGGCGCCGGTGTCCCGAAGGTGGGGCTGCTGACCCCGGGGGTCTACAACTCGGCCTACTTCGAGCACTCGTTTCTGGCCCAGCAGATGGGGGTGGAGCTGGTCGAGGGCAGCGACCTGCGGGTCTGCGACGGCCGGCTGTGCATGCGCACCACCCGGGGGTACCAGCGCCTCGACGTGCTGTACCGGCGGATTGGCGACGACTACCTGGATCCCATGGCCTTCCGGCCGGAGTCCGTCCTCGGCGTGCCCGGCCTCATGGACGTCTACCGGAGCGGGCGGCTGGGGCTGGCCAACGCACCGGGCACCGGGGTCGCCGACGACAAGGTGATCTACGCCTTCGTGCCCGCGATGATCCGCTACTACCTGGGGGAGGACGTCATCCTGCCCAATGTGCCCACGTTCCTGTGTGGCAGGGAATCGGAGCGGGAGCACGTGCTGGCCAACCTGGGCAGCCTGGTGGTCAAGCCGGCCAGCGAATCGGGTGGCCACGGCATCCTTATCGGGCCGCAGGCCAGTGCCGCCGAGCGGGAGGCGTTCGCTCAGCGGATCCGCGCCCACCCCCGCAACTACGTGGCCCAGCCGACCCTGTCGCTCTCCCGGGCACCGGTGCTGGTCGGCGACCACTTCGAGCCCCGGCATGTGGACCTGCGCCCGTTCGTCCTGCTGGGAGAGGAGCCGTTTGTGCTCCCGGGCGGTCTGACCCGGGTGGCGATGCGGCCGGGGTCCCTGGTGGTCAACTCGTCGCAGGGGGGCGGCAGCAAGGACACCTGGGTGCTGGCGGGGTGAGGGGGGCGGTGTGCTGAGCCGGGTTGCCGACTCCATCTACTGGATGAGCCGCTACACCGAGCGGGCCGAGAACGTCGCCCGCTTCATCGACGTCAACCTGCGCCTGGCCCTCGACCTGCCCCCCGGAGCCGGGGAGCAGTGGGCGCCGCTGATCGCCATCACCGCCGGGAGGCCGCTGTTCGACGCCCGGTACGCCGGTCCCGACCGCAGCAGCGTCATCGAGTTCCTGACCTTCGACGAGGAGAACCCCAACTCGATCGCCTGCTGCCTGGCGGCTGCCCGGGACAACGCCCGTTCTGTCCGGGAGGCCATCTCCTCGGAGATGTGGGAGCAGCTCAACCGCTTCCACCACCTCTCGCGCAGCGAAGCGTTCCGGGGCCTGGCCGCCAGCGACCCGTATGCCTTCTTCAGCCGGATCCGCCAGGAGTCCATGGCATTCGCCGGGGTGGTCGATGCCACCATGTCGCACGACGAAGCCTGGCATTTTGCCCGGCTGGGCCGGGACCTCGAGCGGGCGGACCAGACCTCGCGGATGCTGGACGTCAAGTACTTCCTGCTCCTGCCGTCGGTGGCCGACATCGGGTCGCCCCTGGACGACCTGCAGTGGTCGGCGCTCCTGCGGTCGGCGAGCGCGCTTGAGGCCTACCGAAAGCGGCACGGGCGGATCCGGCCGGAGCGGGTGGCGGAGTTCCTCATCCTGGACCGGTCGTTCCCGCGCTCCATCCTGCCGTGCCTGCTGGCCGGCCAGGAGTCGGCTCGGGTGCTGTCCGCCGGGACCGGGACCGTGCCGCAGCGGGTACACAACGCCGTAGAGGTGCGGCTGGGCCGGCTGGCAGCCCGCCTGACCTACACCGGCATCGATGAGATCATCGCTGGCGGGCTGCACGAGTTCCTCGACGACCTGCAGGGGGAGTTGAACGGCATCGGGGAGGCGATCTTCGACACGTTCGTCGCTCCGGGCGGCGACCGGGCCCCGGCGGCCCTCCGGATGGCCGCCGGTGCCGACGCATGAGGCGGCGCCTGTGACGTTCTGCGTGGCGATGAAGGTGCGCGAGGGCATCGTGGCGGTCTCCGACTCGCGGATCACCGCGGGCAGCGAGATCTCCACCGCCAGCAAGGTCAGCGTCCGGCACCGCGAGGGGCACGCGATGTTCGTGATGACCTCCGGCCTGCGCTCCGCCCGTGACAAGGCACTGACCTACTTCGAGGAGGCCATGGAGCAGGGTCATCCTCCCTACGACAAGCTGTACAAGGCGGTGAACGCCTTCGCCAGCCAAATGCGGTTGGTGGAGGCCGAGGACCGGGAGGCGCTCAGCGCCGCCAACCTGCACTTCAACCTCAATGTCCTGGTGGGCGGCCAGTTCGAGAACGACCGGGAGCCCCGGCTCTACCTGCTCTACCCCCAGGCGAACTGGGTGGAGGTGAGCCGGGAGACCCCGTACTTCCTCATCGGCGAGTCCGGCTACGCCAAGCCCCTGTTGGACTGGAGCCTGCGCTACGACACCCCGCTGGGCGAGGCGGTCAAGATCGGCTACCTGGCGTTCGAGGCGACCCGGACCTCGAGCGCCGGCACCGACTTCCCCCTGGACGTGATCATCTACCGGCGGGACTCCTTCCACCTCCGCCTGGTGCGCTACGAGGCCGCGGATCTGGCGGAGACTGCGGCGTGGTGGGCGGCCAGGCTGCACGGTCTGATCGAAGACCTGCCAGAGGGCTGGGTTGACCGGGCGCTGGGCGGCGAGGCGGGCACCAATGTCACGCCGCTACGGGCGGGGTCGGCCGACGAGGCCTGACCGGGTGCTGTTCGAGATCACTCACCGCACCAGCTTCGGCTACCAGGAGGCGGTGGTGCTCGACCCGATGCAGATACGCCTGCGGCCGCGTTCGGATCTGTGCCAGCGGCTGGTGTCCTTCGACCTGGTGGCGGACCCGGCGCCATCAGGTTCCTCGTGCTTCCTGGATGCGGAGGCGAACGCGGTGACCCAGCTGTGGTTCCTGGGGTCCTGGACCGCGCTGGCGATCCAGGTGACCAGCGTGGTGGAGACGCTGTGCCCCAACCCGTTCGGCTATCTGGTCCTCGACCCCGCCGCGTTGGCGCTGCCCCCGGAGTACCCGGAGCGGGCCAAGCCGGCGCTGGCACGGTTCCTGGCGCCGCCCGGGCCGGCGGTGGTGGATTTCGCCCGCAGCGTCGCCGGCGGGGGTGCCGGCCCGGGGGCTGGCGGGTTCCTGAGCGCGCTGTGCGCCACGATCGCGGCCACCATCCAGCCCGAGTTCCGGGCGGAGGGCGGTGCCCGTCCGGGTGAGGAGACGCTGGGCCTCGGGCGGGGCGCCTGCCGGGACCAGGCCGTGCTGTTCGTCGAGGCCTGCCGCGCCGCGGGGATCGCTGCGCGGTTCGTGACCGGCTACGACGTGTCCGGGGCGGGCGAGCCCGAGGGGGCAGAGCTGCACGCCTGGGCCGAGGCGTACCTGGAGGGGGCGGGATGGCGGGGCTTCGACCCATCGACGGGACTGGCGGTCGCCGACCGCCACGTCGCGGTGGCTGCCGGCCCGGGCCCGGCCGACGCCGCCCCCACGTCCGGCACCTACCGGGGGGCCGCCACCCGTTCCCGGCTGGG
>DAIQBQ010000101.1:0-9453 GCA_036781065.1 Actinomycetota bacterium | reverse complement strand
TGCCCGGCGGCGTCGCCGGGGGGGAGACGCTGCCCCGCGGTGACGGTGCCCAGCGCTTCGTCGGCTACAACGCCGACCGCGACACCTGGGTGACGCTGTTCCTCACCTTTAGGCTCGCGTTCGGCCCCTACGGAGCATTCGAGACCGGGGCCGAGGGGGGCTGCCTGGAGCGCCGCCGTTGGGAGGGCGGGGTGTACCTGCTCGGCTTGGACGACGCGTTCTGGAGCCTGCTGCTGCACCTGCTCCTCGACCCGTCGACCCCCCCCGATCCCCGCGAACCGTTGTGGCGGCGGTACGGGAGCGTGGCTGCACCCGCCCCCGATGCCCACCGGCCGCACCTGTTCGGCATGGAGCGCCCCGCCGCCTTCACCAGCCTGGAGCGGCTGGTGGTCGAGGCGCGCACCGATGGCCCGCTTGCCCGGCTGGTCGCCGCCCTGCTCCCGCAGCACTGGACACCCGAGCACGTCGTCGACTGTGTCTGGGAGGGGGAGTGGGACACCCTGGTGACCCTCGGGGCGTCGCTGGAGACCGCCTGGACCGAGCGCCGGACGTGGGCCGCCCGGCGCCGGGCGTTCAAGTGCCGGCTGACCCACCGCTTGAACTCACGGACCTGGCTGGAGGGGTTCGCCACCGCCGGGCCCGGCTTCTCGGTCGCCCTGCTGGCACCGGGCATCACCGGGAAGGCCGCAATGGCCCGGGACCTGGGCCGGACCTTCTACCTCCCGGTCACCTACGTCCGCATGGGGGCGCCGCCCCGTCGGCATAGCCGCACCGGACGGATCGCTCGGGCCGGGTTCTTCCGGACGCTCGGCGCGTTCTGGCACCGCTACCTGATCGGCCGGATCCGCCGGGCCAGCGGGCGCCTGGTGGTGTTCGACCGCTACAGCTACGACGCCCGCCTCGCGGCCGCCTCGCGCCGGGCACGGCTCGCCAAGGCCCGCCGCTTGGTGCTCGGCCACGCCTGCCCGGCCCCGGACCTGGTCGTCGTGCTCGACGCCCCCGCGCTGTTCACGACCCGCCGCGCCCGGGCCAGCACCAAAGGGCCGGGCGGAGTCGAGCTGTCGCCGGGCGCGATCCGGCGCCAGTACCTCGATCTCGCCCAGCGGATCCCGGACGCCATCGTCGCCGAGGCCCGTGGCGGGGAGCAGGAGCTCCGCCGCGAGGTGACCGCCCAGATCTGGAGGGCCTACGCGGCGGCCCCACCCCGGCTCTGGCTCCGCTGCGCCCGCCGCCTGCGCCGGCCCTGGCGCACCGGTTTCTGACCGGCTCGTCGCAGTTGTTTCGCGCTTCAGCGCCCTGCAACAGCTTCTTTGTAACGTGAGGGATCAAATAGAGCCGCCACGTTACAAAGAACGATCTTGCCAGCCCCCGCGGTTAGGAGAGCGCCGCCCCCGGGTTCGCCGGTTGCGCCGGTTGCTGGCCCGGCGGTGCCGGGATCGGGGTCGGGGCGATCAGCTGCAGCACCACCCCGCCCTGGTACTGGTAGAGCACCGTCGCCAGGCCCTGGTCGACCAGCGTCTGGCCGAGCTGGTACTCCCACCCCGCCTTCAATGAGTCCAGCGCCTCGCCGGCCGCCTCCTGGCCCTGGGTGAGGATCAGGTAGAACCGGGTGTTCGCTTCGCCCAGGCCGGAGTCGGCGGCCAGGCCTTCCAGCGCCTTGATCGACGGCGGGTCGGCGGTGTTCTGCACGTCCTCGTAGTCGTATTCGTTGACCGCCTGGTAGCGCCACGGCAGCTGAGGGAACAGCGCCAGCAGCACCGAGTGGGGCGGGGCGTGCTGGTAGACGTAATCGACTGCGGCGAGGTCGCCCGAGGAGACCCGGTCGAATCGCTCGTTGCCGTACCTGGCGATCAACCAGCTCGGGGCAAACAGCGCCGCCACCAGGCAGAAGGCCAGCGCCGGCGCCTTGAACCGGCCGGGCTCGACCGACGGGAGGAACGCCATCGCCGCCAGCAGGGCAACGAACGGCAGGGCGAACAGGTAGGCCCGGAGCAGCGCTTCGCCGCCGTAGGCCTGCACCACGAGCAGCGGGAACGGCGCGAACGCCAGGATCAAAACGCTCCAGTCGCCATAACCGCGCCGGCGGCGGCGGATCGCTCCGATCAGGGCGAGGAGGAAGATGGCCCCGGCCAGCGCGATGCGGGTGTCGAGCACGACGAGCCGTCCCGCACTTCCCTGGATCCGGCCGGTCAGGCTGGTGTCGACGTTGGCGCCGATCTTGCCGACGGTGCCGAAGATGAAGCTCAGGTGGCCGGTCCAGAAGGTCACCGCGCCGAGGCTGATCCAGGCGACGGCGATGAGCGCGAAGAGTACCGGCAGCCCGCGCAGGGTGGTGCGGCCGAACACCACCAGCCCGATCAGGCCTCCGATGAGCAGGAACGGGGTCAGCTGGTGGCTGATCGAGATCCCGAAGAAGATCACGCTGATCGCCGCGATCAGGGCGCCCCGCTGGACCGGTGTCGAGCGGACCGGCGTGTGCTCCTCGCCCCGGCCCCCGAGCCGCCGCATCCAGACCGCCAGCCACCGCTGCAGTTGGTTGCCCCGCCCGGGATCGGGCATGGGCGGGCGGAACCAGCGCAGGACCACGGCAATGATCACCAGGAACAGGAAGAACGCCACCGCCTGCGGCGAGAAGTAGTCCTGGCCGACCCAGCTCGCCAGGTAGAACAGCGCCAGCGCCATCCACCACACCCGCTCGTTGCGGGTGACCGACCGGCAGATGGCGTACAGCGGCGGCAGGTAGATCAGGTTGAACACCAGCGGTGCCCAGGCCAGGAATGCCTCCGGCGAGTGCAGCCCGGCCACTTTCGAGAGCACCGCGGCCAGGGCAAAGAACCCCGGCCAGCTGAACCGGGCATCCAGGGTGGGCAGCGTGTGTCCGGTTTGGGCGATGTAGCTGGCGAAGCCGGCGTGCAACCAGGCGGTGGCGAACGAGGCGTGCGGCTCGACCAGTGGGCCCAGGCCGTCGAGCAGCACGATCAGGCCAATGATCTGGAAGGCGAGCAGCGGCCGGCGCAGCGGCTGCTGGACCAGTGCGAACCCGAAGCTGAGCAGCACGAGCCCGACCGCCACGAAGTAGGTCGGGCCGGCGACGGTGATCAGGCCGAGGTCGCCGAGCGCCCCCGAGTTCACCCGCAGCAGGGCGAGGATGCCCATCACCAGGCCAGCGAAGGTCAGCAGCGCCATCTGCGCCGTGGAGAGCCCGCGCCGGCGGGTGGGCGGCGCCGGCACCGGGCCGCGCCCGACCGCCCCGGGCGGCACGCTGGCCCGGTGGGCCTGCTGGATCCCCGCCCCGCCGCCGGGTGCCGGCAGCGGCGCTCCGGCCGGGTTGCCCGGCCTGGTCGGGTCGCCTGCCGGAACGCTGCCCAGTGGCTCTGGCTCGCTCACCGCGTCTCCTCCGGGGCACCCGTGCCGGCCGGCACCACCAGGTCCCGGTTCAGGATCCTGAGCACCGCCGGGAGGGCGAAGGCCGCCACCGCGACGTGGGTGATCAGGTAGGCGATGCCCACCCCGCCCAGGCTCAGGCGACCCATGAGCACCCAGGCCAGCGCGCACACCAGGACGAAGACCGCCCCCTGGGCGAAGGCGATCCAGCTGACCCGGCGCTCGAGCCGGCAGAGGGCGATGTACAGCGACGTGATCGCCTTGGCCACGACCGCCACCGCCATGAGGCGCAGCAGGCCCGACGCGTTGGCGGCGTACTCCCGGCCGTAGATCGACAGCACCAGCGGTGCGAAGGCGACGAGCACGGCGACCGTCGGCAGGACGAGCAGGGCGATGCGCCGCCCGACCGTCTCCGTCGCCGACCGGAGCGAGGTCCGGTCGACGACGCCGTGCACCATGAGCGCCGTGCCCAGGTTGACGGTGATCAGGTCGAGTGCGTAGACGATGACGTACACCTCGCCGAAGTACCCGGCGGCGTCCTTGCCCAGCCGGGCCAGGATCAGCAGCGGCAGGATCGCCCCGACCCCCAGGTTGAAGATCGTGCCAAGGTAGTCCCCGCCCATGTAGCGGCTCATCATCCGCAACGTCACGGTGGTCTCGCTGCCCTGCTGCTCGGCCACGTGCCGGGGCAGCAACCGGCGGAAGATCAGCCAGTTGACCGGGAACAGCGCTACGAACGCCGGGATGGTCCACGACGAGAAGATCCCGTAGTTGGGCATAACGCGGGCCAGGCCGATCAGCACGACGATCTTCGCCACGCCGTAGCTGCCGTTCTCGACCGGGATCCACACCGCCTGACGGATCCCGGTGAGCACCGCGTCCTGCAGGGCGAAGATGCACCACACGGTGACCGAGCCACCGAGGCCCACCGACAGGATCCAGGTTTTCCCGAGTACGACCGGCACACCGAGGGCGGGGAAGTGGGTCAGGACGAGGTAGATGACGCTGACCAGCGCCCCGGCTCCGCCGGCGCAGGTGTAGGCCAGCAGCGCCAGCCGGCTGGAGTCCCGCCCGGCGTGGGGGATGAACCGGGTGAGCGCCGACTGGAAGGAGAGCTGGCCGCCGATGCCGGCGAGGAAGGTCATGAGGTTGATCGCCGAAACCGCCAGCCCGACCTCGGCGGCAGTGTAGAAGCGGGCGGCGGCGATCCAGTAGACCAGGCCGAGCACCGAGGTGACCCCGACGTTGAGCAGCAGCGCGTAGCCGTTGCGCAGCAAGGGGTCGCGCCACTCCAGGCCCACCCGGCGCAGCGGCCCGGTGACCAGCTTGGCCAGGCTCGCCTGCTCGGCGGCGTGTTTCGGGCCGGCCGGTGCGCGCCCGGGCCGGCCGGTGGCCCGCGGCGCGCCACGCGCGGGAAGCTCGGGGGACCCGGCAGCGGCAGCGGGAGAGTCGATGGTCGCCATCGGGGCTATGGAGCCGGGCGACGCGGGGCGAACGAGCGCGCCCAGCGCCGGCTGCGCAGGTAGTACAGCGGGCCCAGCGCCGCCCCGGTCCACTCCATGAGGGTCAGCGACCGGGGGAAGCTGGCGGTCTTGCGCTGGTTCTTCGGCGAGCTGGGCTTGAGGAAGTAGACGACGCCCCTGGGCACCCGGCGCAGCACGTCGCCGCGGGTTGCCGGGTTGAGCAGCGCCTTGGTCAGCACGGCGGTCAACCCCACGCCGTAGCCCTTCACGGTGCGGCGCAGGTCGGCGTACTCCCGGCGGTGGTGGTGGCGGACCAGCGCGCGGGGCTCGTAGACCAGCCGGTGCCCGGAGAGCACGATCTGCAGGAAGGCGTCGATGTCCTCCCCGCCGCGGGCCGGAGTCGCCGGGCCGAGGGCGGTGTCGAAGCCCCCGATCTTCCGGAACACCTCCGGGTCGAAGGCGGCACAGGCACCCGAGCCGAACCGGCCGACCGCGTAGGGATAGAGCGGATCGGCGGGGGCGTTCTCCTCGAGATCGAAGATCTGGCGGTGGTACCCCTTGTCGAAGCCACCGAACTCCTCGATCCATTTCTGGGCGGGGGTGTCGAGCTCGGCGGGCAGGATCATCCCCGTGACGCAGGCTACCCCGGGAGCCGCCTGGAAGCCGAGGACCAGGCTGCGCAGCCAGAGCCGGTCGACTTTGACGTCGTCGTCGAGGAAGGCCACGATCTCGCCCCGGGCCTCCCTGAGTCCCCGGTTGCGGGCGGCGGAGGCCCCCGGGGTGTGCTCAACGAAAGTGCGGATCCGCTGTTCGGCGCCATAGCGGGACGCCATGAGCTCCCCGGTGGCGGTGGTCAGCGGGGTGGCGTCGACGACGATGACCTCCAGCGACGGGTAGTCGGCGGCCAGCACCGAGTCGATGCACTCCGAGAGCACGCCGGCCCGCTCGTGGGTGACGATGACGACGGAGGCGAATGGGAAGGCCGGGTTGTCCGCCTGCTGGCACGGGGCGAACCCCGCGCCGCGCCCGGACGGCGCCGGCGGGATGCCCAGGGCATCGAGCTGCTCGACCGGCGGCAGCCGGTCCTCCGCCAGGTGGGCCAGGATTGCGGAGGCCAGGTCCTTCCACACGGTCGCTGCCAGCTCGCTGGCAGCCACTGCGCCCCCGGTGAGGTCGAGGGCGACCGTGCCGATCGGCCACCCGTGCAGCCGGACCAGGACCAGCGCCGCCACGTACGGCTCGCCGCTGCCAGCCAGCCCCGGCTCGATCGCCGGGAGCGGCTCCCCGATCTCGACGTCGAGGACGCGGGCGGGAAGCCCATCGGGGGAGCGGGCAGGGACTCGGGCCAGCGTCGGCATGCGGGTGATGAGACCTTCCCCCTACCTGTGACGAGCCCCTACTGGAGCGGGTGCGCTATGAGCCGTTCCGGGCCGGGATCCGCCTCCGTCTGCCGGTCACGGCGTGCGGCATACGGCTCCCCCCAGGAGTCACTCATGATTAGAACTCGCCAAACGCGCACTGTCAAACGCGAGGAAGCGGGGATGCCAGGCTCATTCTGAGCCGCCAATTCCCTCTGGAGTTGCGCCTAAAGTTCCCCGCCCCGAGTGCCGAAGTAAGGAGTTGGAATTGGCTGTTGGCCCTGCCTGCACGCCCGCGATCGGGCCGACCGGGCGCCCCCGACGTGCCCGACGGACCGCCCGCATCACATGCCACAATGGCGAGAGGCCGGCTTCTCTTTAAGATCGCGAGGGCAGCGAAGACACCATGGCGGGCAACCTGCGCTTCTCTGTCGTCGTGTGCGCGTACACCGAGCGGCGGTGGGACGACCTGGTGGCGGCGGTCGCCTCGCTCAAGGCGCAGACCGAGCCCCCCCACGAGATCATCCTCTCCATCGATCACAACCCGGCGCTCTACGCTCGCGCGGTGGCAGAACTGCCGGGCACCGTGTGTGTCGAGAACCTGGGCACCCAGGGCCTTTCCGACGCCCGCAATGCCGGCCTTGCCGCCGCCACCGGCGACGTCATCGCGTTCCTGGACGATGACGCGGTCGCCGAGCCCGGCTGGCTCGCTGTGCTTGCCGGGGGCTACGCCGACCTCCGGGTCGTCGGGGTCGGCGGGTTCGCCGAGCCGGCTTGGGAAGCGGGCCGCCCGGCGTGGTTCCCGCGGGAGTTCGACTGGGTCGTGGGCTGCACCTACCTCGGCATGCCGGAAGCCGCCGCGCCCGTGCGCAACATGGTCGGGTGCAACATGTCGTTCCGTCGTGAGCTGTTCGACGGCCCGGAGGCGGTGGGCGGGTTCAACCCCGGCATCGGTCGGCTCGGCACCCGGCCGGTCGGCTGCGAGGAGACCGAGTTGTGTATCCGGGTCCACCAGGCCCACCCGGAGGCGCTGATCCTGTTCGACCCCCGCGGCGTGGTGCACCACAAGGTCCCCGCCAGCCGGGGGACATGGGGCTACTTCCGTTCCCGCTGTTACGCCGAAGGGCTGTCCAAGGCCGCCGTCTCCGCCCTCGTCGGGTCGGGCCAGGCGCTCGAGGCGGAGCGTTCCTACACCACCAGGACGCTTCCCCGCGGCGTGGTTGCCGGGCTGGCCGACGCAGCCCGCGGGCGCCCGGGAGGCCCGCGACGGGCCGGGGCGATCGTCGCCGGTGTCAGCATCACCGCCTTCGGCTACGCCCTCGGCCGGCTGGCGCCGCGCCGGTTCATCGGCCCGGCCGCCCGGCGGCGCCCATCGCCCGTGGTGCCGGCCCCGTGACCACCACAGCCACGGCAACGACGGCGGTCCCGATCCTGCTCTACCACGGGGTCTCCGACCGCTGCTCGCACGAGATCGCCCGGTTCACCATCGCTCCCGCCAGCTTCGACGAGCAGCTGCGCCGGCTCGCCGACGGGGGCTACGAGACCCTGACCGTGTCTGCGTTCCGCCCAGCCCTGCTCGGGGCGACCGAGCGGCTGCCCGCTCGCCCGCTGCTGATCACGTTTGACGACGGCTTCGCCAACTTCGCCTCCGAGGCCCTCCCGATCCTGCAGCGCTACGGCTTCTCCGCCACCCTCTACGCCACGACCGGGTTCATGGGCGACGGGCCGGCGCCCGGGCGCAACCGTTACGGCGACCCGATGCTCACCTGGGGCGAGCTGGCAGAGGTCGCCGCCGCCGGGGTCGAGGTGGGGGCGCATACCCACCGCCACCCCATGCTCGACACACTGCCTCACGGCCAGGCCAGGGAGGAGATCGCCCGCTCCAAGGAGTTGATCGAGCAGCACCTCCAGGCCCCGGTCGGCAGCTTTGCCTACCCGCACGGCTACTCCAGCAGCTGGGTCCGCCACGAGGTGCAGAAGGCCGGCTTCACCACCGCCTGCGCCGTGAAGAACGCCCTGAGCCACACCGGCGACGACCTGTTTGCGATCGCCCGGCTCACCATCGAGGCCGGCCATAGCCCGGACGCGGTGGCCGGCATGGCGGCCGGCCGCGGCGTGCCGCTCGCCCCGGGGCGGGAGTCGGTCAAGACCTGGGGCTGGCGGCAGGCGCGCCGGACCAGAGCCGCCGCGCAGCGGATCCGGGGCCGGGCCGGCGCTACCAGCGGAGCGGGCTCCTGATGTCCCGCGCCGGTTCGCGGGGGACCACCGCCCCGGGCCCGCTCGGGGGCTACTGGCGGGTGGTGCTCGTCGGTGTCCTCATCGCCGGGACCTACGGGTTCCACGGCTCCTCCGGGTCGACCGGGCTTGGCCCGCTCCGCGTCGCCTTCACCCTGCTGTTCATGGGGTTTGGCCCGGGCCTGGCGATGATCGGGCTGCTCCGCCTGGACGACCTGGTTCTGGAGATCAGCCTGGCCCTCGCCCTGAGCATCGGGCTGGAGATGGTGATGGCGACCGGCATGGTCATGGTCAATCACTGGGAGCCCAACGACGAGGTGCTGGCGATGGCCGCGCTGGCGGCGATCGGGGCGGCGGTCCAGGTCGCCCAGGTCACCCGGCTGCGCCAGCGCGTGAGCTCGTCCCGTACCGAACCCTCGAACCAGGAGCAGTGAGAATGCCCCGCCATTTCGGAAGCCAATTCATGACCCTGCCGCAGTGATCCGGGCGCAGCCATGACTTCGTCTCTGACCGGGAACACCGTCAACTTCATCCGCACCCACGCCTTCGCCTCGCTGTCGGGCTGGATGACCCTTATCGTCGTGGTGCTGGGGATCGTCCTGCTGGTCGAGCGGGAGGTGGTTCGCGCGGTGATCCGGTCGCTGCCCGCCTCCACCCGGCGGGTGTTCGACGTGGCGGCGGTGCCGGTCGTGCTCACCTTTGCCATCATCGTCATCGAACGGTTCAAGGTGATCGGGAAGACGTTCTGATGCAAGTTGAAGAGCGGCCGGCGCCGGAGGTCCGCCGGAGCACCGCGATCGCCACCGCCATCGCCTACGTAGCGGCATTCGTTGCCGTCGAGCTGATCGGCCACGCGGCGCCCCTGGTCGGGGCGGTGTGCGAGGGGCTGCTGATGCTGGCGCTGGTCAACCACTACGCCATGACCGAGCGGACCAACCCGCAACCGGTGCTGCTCGGTCTGGCGGTGGTCTGCCTCTACCGGCTGCTGGCGCTGACGCCGGTGCACGGCAACG
>DAIQBQ010000100.1:0-9465 GCA_036781065.1 Actinomycetota bacterium | reverse complement strand
CGCGGGGGTTCTCGGCGAGCCGCAGCAGGCAGATCAGGTCCTTCACGTGGGCCGACTCCAGCAACCGCATGCCGCCGTACTTGACGTAGGGGATGTTGCGGGCGGTCAACTCGAGTTCGAGCAGGTCGCTGTGGTGGGCCGCCCGCACGAGGACCGCCTGGGCGGCCAGCCGGGTCCCCTGCTCGTGGTGGCGGAGGATCCGGGCGCAGACCTGGCGCGACTGGTCGCCCTCGTCGCCGCAGCGCACCAGGGTGGGCCGGCCGCGGTCCAGCCGTCCCGACCACAACTGCTTGGGATGCCGCTCAGCCGCCTCGGCGATCACCGCGTTGCTGGCGGCGAGGATCGAGGGCGTCGAGCGGTGGTTCTCCTCCAGCGTCACCACGGTCGCCCCGAAGCGCGAGGGGAACTCCATGATGTTGCGGTGGCTGGCGGCCCGGAACGAGTAGATCGCCTGGGCGTCGTCGC
The DNA here is from genome assembly GCA_036781065.1 of Actinomycetota bacterium. Taxonomy (GTDB): domain Bacteria; phylum Actinomycetota; class CADDZG01; order JAHWKV01; family JAOPZY01; genus DAIQBQ01. The sequence continues at coordinate 9,000 of DAIQBQ010000100.1, read as the reverse complement.
CGACGGCGGTCAGCCGGGCGCCGCCGGCGCACATCCCGGCCAGCAGGTCGGCCTGCAGGGCGTTGGTGTCCTGGTACTCGTCGACCAGGATGTGGTCGAACTGGGCCTGGAGCACCGCGGCGACTTCGGGGACCTCCAGCAGGGCGCCCCAGCAGCCGAGCAGGTCGTCATAGTCCAGCACCCCACCGGTACGCTTGCGGGCGGTGTAGGCGACGAAGGCGGCCCGCATCTCGTCCCGCTCGCCGGCGCACCACGGGTAGTGCGCCCTGAGCAGGTCGGTCAGCGGGGTGCGGGCGTTGATGCACCGGCTGAGGATGTCGGCGAGGGTGTCCTTGCGCACCCGCCGTTTGAGCGTTGCCCCGGCGGGTTCGGCGCGCCCAGCGGGCACCGCTACCGCCTCGTCCCGCACCAGCGCCAGCAGGTCGGCGGTGTCCGAGCGGTCGAGGACGGTGAACTCCGGGGGCACCCCGATCGCCCGGCCGTGCCGGCGAAGCAGCCGGTTGGCTATGGCATGGAAGGTGCCGCCCCAGGCGCGGGCGGCGCCCTCGCCGCCGGCCGCCTGCTCCGCCCGGGCCAGCAGTTCCGAGGCCGCACGCCGGCTGAAGGTCAGCAGCAGGATCCGCTCCGGGGGGATGCCTGAGGCCACCAGGTGAGCCAGCCGGGCGGTGAGTGTGGTGGTCTTGCCGGTCCCGGCACCGGCGACGATCAGCAGGTGGCCGCCCTTGTGGGTGGCCGCTTGTTGCTGGTCGAGCGTCAGCCGGTTAAAATCGAACACAGGTTCGAAGATACTGCATCTGATGGCTCTCGTGCGGGACCGCCCGTAGAATCGCCGTCGAGGGCGGGGGATCGAGTCGGGGGCCCTCAGCGGGGAGGCGGATGGCGCGACGACCGGAAAGCGAAGCGGAGCCGGGCGACGCCGTCCTTCCGGGCACGCTCTGGGCGCGAGCGCTCGACGCCACCGGCGACGGGGTTCTCCTCCGGGGCCCCGATGGTCAGCTGCTCTGGGCGAACCAGGAGGCGACACGCCAGCTCGGCTTGACTGCCAACGAGCTCCGGTCGTCGCCGCCCGGGGGGATTGCTGACCGCTACGAGATCCTCGACGCCGAAGGGAGGCCGGTCGCGCCGCACGCCTTCGCCGGTCGCCGGGCGCTGGCAGAGCTTGGGGGGCGTGGCGAACGGGAGACCGTCCTGCGCACCCGCGACCGGCTCACCGGGGAGGAGCGGTGGGCAGGCGTCCGCGTCCGGGAGCTCACCGACTCCGACGGCGCCGTGCTGGGCTCGGTCACCGTTTTCCGCGACATCACCGCCAGCCAGCAGGCGCTGATCGCCCGGGAGGTGAGCGAGCAGCGGCTGCGGCTGCTGTCCTCGGCCGGGCCGCGGCTGCTGGCGACCTCGCTCGACGCCGGCGGCGTGCTGGAGTCGCTGGCCGAGCTCGTGGTCCCGACCCTGGCCGACTACTGCTCGGTGCGGGAGGTTGACCCCGACGGGGCGGTGCGGCGGGTCGCGGTGCGCCACGCCGACCCGGGCAAGGCGGCCCTGGTCCGCAAGCTGGAGGCGTTCCCGCCCTGGTCGGAACGCCTGGTCTCGGCGTCGATGCTGGCCGGCCAGCCGTACCTCGCCGCTGAGCTCGACGCAGCGGTCCTGGACGAGGTGGCGGTCAACCCCGAGCACCGCCAGCTGTTGGCGGAGCTGGATCCGCGGTCGCTGGTGGCGGTCCCGGTGATGGCGAAGGGGCGCACGGTCGGGACGCTCGCCGCCGTCGGCGCCTCCTCCGGGCACTGCTACGGCCCGGCCGACGTCGTACTGTTCGAGGACCTGGCCCGCCGCGCCGGTCTGGCGATCGAGAACGCCCTGCTCTTCGAGAAGGAGCACGAGGCCCGCTCCCAGGCCGAACGGACCCGCTCCGAGATCGGTTTCCTGCTGGAAGCGAGCACGGTCCTCGCATCGTATTCACTCGACTTCGGGGAAGCGCTGCAGCGGTTGGCGAAGCTGGCGGCGTCGACGCTGTGCGACCTGTGCCTGATCGACCTCCTCGACCCGATCGACGGCTCGATCGTCCGGGTTGCCGCCACCGCCGCCAACCCGGCGGACCAGGCGCTGGCCGAAGCGTTGAAGGAGCGCTACGCCCCACTGCCGGGCAGCGACCACCCGGCCGCCCGGGTGATGCGCACCGGCCTGGCCGAGTCGGCCTGGGACATGGGTGCCGACTTCCTGCGGGCGACCACCCGCTCCGACGACCACCGCGAGATCGTCGCCGAGCTCCGGTTCCGCTCCTACATCACGGTGCCGTTGGCCGCCCGGGGCCGGATCCTCGGGGCGCTCACCCTGGTGGCCACCGCCACCTCCGGGCGCCGGTACGGGGAAAGCGACCTGGCCCTGGCCTCGGACCTCGCCCGCCGGGCGTCGCTGGCGCTCGACAACGCCCGGCTGTTCCAGGAGACCGAGCTCCAGAAGGCGCTGCTGGCATCGCAGAACGAGGCGGCGATCGAAGGCGCCCTCGTGGTCTCGGCCCGGGGCCGGATCGTTTCCTACAACCGCAAGCTCGCCGAGATGTGGTCGGTGCCCGAGGAGGTCCTGGAGTCGGCCGACGCCGACCGGCTGCTCGACTGGGTGTCGTCCCAGGTCGTCGACGCCGCGGCGTTCCGCACGCGGGCAGTCGAGCTACGCAACGAGCCGCAGGCCAGCGCCCGCGACCAGATCCTGCTGGCGGACGGGCGGGTGTTCGACCGCTGGAGTTCGCCGCTGATCGGCAGCGACGGCATGAACTACGGCCGGGCGTTCTACTTCCGTGACGTCACCGACCTGAAGCAGGCTCAGGAGGAGCGGGTGCGGCTGTACGACGCCGAGCGTGATGCCCGGCTCGAGGCCGAGACCTCCCGCGCCCGGCTGCAGTTCCTGCTGGAGGCCAGCACGGTGCTGGCGGTGTCGCTGGACGTCCACGCCGCCCTGGCGGCGCTGGCCGATCTGGTGGTCAAGGCGATGGCCGACGCCTGCCTGATCGACCTCACCGGCGACGATCTGCCGGTCCTGCGGATCGCCCGCGGGAGGGATGCCGACGGCATGGCCCAGAAAGGCCACCCGCTGGCTCCCGGCGGCGCCCCAGCCAAGGTGATGGGTTCACGGGTGCCGCTCCTCGCCCCGGCGGCTGGTGCCGGGGAGGCGTTTCCGGGGTCGGGAGTGGCCTCGTACCTCGGCGTGCCGCTGGTGGCCCGGGGGCGGGTCCTGGGGTGCCTGAGCCTGGTCTCCGCCGACCGGCGGTACGGCAACGACGACCTTGTCCTCGTCCAGGACCTGGCCCGCCGGGTCGGCCTGGCGCTGGACCATGTCCGGCTGTTCGACGCCCAGCGTCACATCGCCATGACCCTGCAGGAGCGCCTGCTGCCCCCCGAGCTGCCGGCGATCCCGGGGATCGACCTGGCCGCCCGCTACCGACCGGCGATCGAGGCCACCGAGGTGGGCGGCGACTTCTACGACGTTTTCCCGGCCGGCGGCGGCGCTTGGGCGTTTGCCATCGGCGACATCTCCGGCAAAGGCGTGGAAGCCGCCGCGCTGACCTCGCTGGCCCGCTACACGGTCCGGGCGGCGGCCCGGGAGCACCGCCAGCCGCGGGAGATCCTGTCCTTGCTCAACGAGGCGGTGCTGGCCGAGGGGTCGGGGGCCCGGTTCCTGACCATCGTCTTCGCCCGCTTGCGCCAGCAGGCGGGTGGGCTCCGGCTGACCGCCGCCTCCGGGGGCCATCCGCTGCCGCTGCTGCTCCGCCCGGACGGATCTGTCGAGCGGGTCGCCCGCCCGGGCACGCTGATGGGCTTCGTCGAGTCGGTGCACCTGCCCGAGAAGGTCACCGAACTCGGCCGGGGCGACGTCGTCGTATTTTATACCGACGGATTCACCGATGTGCGCGGGCCAGAAGGGACCTTTGGCGAGGAGCGATTGATCGAGGTATTGCGCGCCTGCCAGGGACTCTCTGCCGAAGCAACAGCGGCCCGCCTGGAGGAAGAAGTGCTGGCCTTCCTCCAAGGCGAGCCGCGGGACGATCTTGCAGTGCTGGTGCTCAAAGTCGCCGATAAGACTCCAGGCTAGCGCCCGTGGTCACCAGCGGTACCAACGGCGCTCCGGGCCGTGCACGATCAGGCCGATCAGCCATACGATCAAGGCAATGACAGCGACAATCCACAGCAGGTGGAACGCCGTCCCGAGGCCGAACAGCAAGAGTGTCAAAATGAAAACTGCAACGAGAACGCCCATACAATTTCTCCTCCCCCAGAAAGGGCATTGGCCTATCTAATTTAGAGATGTACCCGCCGATTTCTTCCGTCAAACTGCGGGGGCCATCCCCCTCCTGGGTGAGCGGAGCCGGAGCTGGACCGGGAATGGGGCGACGCGCTACTCGGTGGGGCGGCGGGCCGAGGTGTGCCCGGCCATCCAGAGGCCGGCCCGGTAGCCCCGCCAGGCGGCGATCGACCCGGTGACGTTGGTGTGCTGGACGTCGCTGCGGATGTGCAGCCGGTTGAGTACCGTCGCCCCGGGCAGGGCAGCCATGCACATCCAGTACAGCCGGCGCCCGGAGCGCACCGCGCTGGCGGTGACGTCAGCCATGTGGACCTCGGTAAAGCCCGCCTGCGATACCCAGGTGAGGAACCGCTCCGGGGTGGGCAGCGGGCACATCGCCCAGGCGTCGTACCAGATCTGGGTCCAGCCCTGCTCCTCCTGGGTGGCCGCCGGGCGGAGCTCGTAGACGTCGCGGACGATCATGCGGCCCCCCGGCTTCAGGACCCGGAAGGCCTCGCGCAGGAAGTCCCGCTGATCGGGGGAGTGTGCGACGCTCTCGCACGCCCAGACGACGTCGAAGCTGGCGTCTGGGAAGCCGGTGGCCTTGTAGTCCCGGTGCAGGACCCGCACCCGGTCGTCGAGGTTGCGCTTCTTGACGTAGCCCCGGGCGACGCCGACCTGTTCCGGCGAGACGTTGACCCCGACCACCTCGGCCCCCCGGTTCTCGGCCAGCCAGATCGAAGAGCCCCCGACCCCGCAGCCGGCGTCGAGGACCCGGTCGCCCGGCCCGATGGCGACGGCGTCGGCCATGACCGCGTTGGTGCGCAGCAGCGACTGGGCGTGGGTCTTCGTCGTCTCGTCCCACGTGCCGAAGTGGAGCCCCAGCGCCTTGTGGCCCATCCACAGGAACCGGTAGTCGTTCCAGCACTCCCGGTAGTAGCGGGCAACGGCCTGCTGGTGGTCGTCAAGGTCGATTTCGGTCACCGGCTTGGCCATGGCGGCGTATTGTCGCATGCCCGGCGGCGTCCGGGCGCCGGGTGATGGCGGATCAGTGGAACAGGTCGGCCATCAACGGGGCCGACGCGGCCCCGTTCAGCCGGGGGAGCCCCCAGGCTGCCTCGATCGTGGCCAACAGCGAGTAGTGGTCGTAGGCGTCGGACGACTTGGCGCCAGCCCTGACCGCCGAGCCGGCGGCAATCGTCACGACCTGGCCTCCGGCGGAGCCGGGCAGCCCGCCGCCCCGGTCGGAGTCACCCTCGTCGAAGGTGATGAAGACCACGCCGTCGGGACCCAGCGCGGCCAGGAGCTGGGGCACAACCCCGCGCAGGTAGCTGTCGCCGTGGGCGATCGCGTCCCCGCCGCAGGGGTCATGCATGTCGTCGCACAGGTTCGGCGTGATCCAGGCGAAGCGGGGGAGGTTGCCCGAGGCGATGTCGCCGGACAACTGGCTTGCTGGGACGACCTTGGAGCCGCAGTAGGCGACGTCCTGCGGGTAGTAGGCGAACGGGTTGTGGCGGACCGCGTAGTTGCCGGCGTCGCTCTGGGCCGGGCAGGCGGGCAGGTCCTCCATGTAGGCCTTCCAGGAGATCCCGGCCGCCTGCAGCTGGTCGGCGATGCTCTGCCCGGACCCCTTGCAGTCCGAGCCCGGCGAGCAGTCGGAGCTGACCCCGAAGGTCGACCCGCCGGTCAGCGCCAGGTAGTTGGGCAGCGACGGGTGCGAGATCGCGTAGTAGCTCGTGGCAAGCGCTCCCTGGTTGGCGAGGCTGTTGATGTAGGGAGCGTCGGAGGCGCCGATGACACTCGAGTACTCCTCGTTCTCCATCACGATCACCGCGATGTGGGAGAAGTTGGGCAGGTGAGCCGGCGGTTGGGCAGGCGGCGCGGGCGGGGTCGTCCTCGAGGGTGCGGCGGTGGTGTGGACCGGCGCCGGGCTGGGGCTGGGGCTGGGGCTGGGCGGGGGTGCGGCCGATGGGCTGGCGGCGGTCGCCGTCGCGGTAACCCCGCTGGGGCGCCCCGTGGGCGGGTGCCTGCTGGGCGGGCGCGACGTGCATGCCGCAGCCAGCAGCCCGAGCGCCGTCAGGAGGATGAGGAACCGGGGGAAGCGGAGGCGATCGGGGCGCGGCACACTGCGCATGATTCACGAGATTGCTTGGCGGGACCTGTGGCAAGCCGGCGCCGGCTACCGGCGGTCGCCGATCCGGTCGGAGCTGGCCGGGGGGTGGCCGTTGGCCGACGTTTCGGCCTGGCCGCCGGCGTGGGTCTCAGCGTCTGCCTGGGGGGCGCACCACACCTCCGGCGCCGGTGCGCCCCCCAAGGCGGGCGTGCACTCGTGCTCTCCCGGCGACCCGTCCTCCAGGTCGTCGGCGTCGAGTTCGGCGATCGGTTCCGGTTGGGCCGCCTCGACCAGGGCCGGTAGGTCGATGCGGAACAGGGCGCCCCCCTCGAGCCGGTTCGACGCCGAGGCGAGGCCGCCGTGGGCGGCGGTGATCGCGGCGACGATCGACAGCCCCAGCCCGGCGCCGCCCCGGTCCCGTGCCCGCGAGGGGTCCGCCCGGAAGAACCGCTCGAAGATCTGCGCCCCCACCGCCGGGTCGATGCCGGGCCCGGAGTCGGCGACCTCGATCAACGCCCGGTCGCCCTCCTGCCTGACGGTTACCCCGGCCGGCGTCCCGGGCGGCGTGTGGGTGCGAACGTTGGCCAGCAGGTTGTCGATGACCTGGCGCAGCCGGTGGCGGTCGCCGAGGACCTCGACCGAGCCCTCGATGTTAAGCGTGATCGGTCGCTCCGGCTCGATGGTCTTGGCGGCTTGGACGCTGTCGGCGGCCAGGGCGCCGAGGTCGACCGGGGCGTGTTCCAGCGGTCGCCCTTCGTCGAGCCGGGTCAGCAGCAGCAGATCCTCGACCAGGATGCCCATTCGGGCGGCCTCCGCCTCGATGCGGGCCATGACCGCGGGCACGTCCTCCGGGTGCGACTCGCCGCCCCGGCGGAACAACTCGGCGTTGGCCCGCACCGCCGCGATGGGGGTTCGCAGCTCGTGCGAGGCGTCGGACACGAACTGCCGCATCCGCTCCTCCGACGCCCGCAGCGCATCCTCGGACCGCCGCCGCTCCTCGAACGCGGCCTCGATCTTGCCCAGCATGGTGTTCAGGGCGTTGCCAAGGTGGCCGACCTCGGTGTGCGGATCTTCGATCGGGATACGCTCGGTCAGGTCGCCGTCGGCGATCTTGTCGGCGGTGGCTTCGATGGCGCCCAGCGGCCGCAGCCCCAGCCGCACCAGCCAGGACCCGACGACGGCGGCGGCCAGCAGCACCGAGGCACTGACGAGGACCTCGACGGCGACCAGCCGGCCCAGATCCTTGGATTCTTCGGTGAGCGGGATGGCGAGCACCGCGGTGTCGCTGCTGCCGTCCGCTTGTTGTACCTGCCAGGAAAGGACCCGGTAATAGATGTGCCCCTCGATGGTCGAGGGAACGGTGAACGGCAGTGCGCTGTTGTAGTCCGGCGGTGCCGGCAGGTTGGCGGGGAGCGCCGGCACGGCACCGGTGTTGTTGGTGGGGATGCCGACCATGTTGCCGTTGGAATCGATCTGAACGAAGTACACCGTTCCTAGGAAAACCCCTCGGCGTGGGTTTTTGACCAGTGAGCTGGCGTCCTGCCTCAGTTGCGAGTCGACCTGACCCAGCAGGAAGGACCGGAAGGCGATGTAACTGGCGAAGCCCGCCACGAGCAGCCCGATCGCCACCAGGGCCAGCGATGCAGCGAGGAGCCGGCCCCGGAGCGACATGATTTCCCCTTTGCGTTGGTCCTCTAGTCGGCGCTGCGCAGGCTGTAGCCGACCAGGCGGATCGTGTGGATCAGCGGCGGGCCCAGCCGGTCCAGCTTCTTGCGCAGGTAGGACACGAATGTCTCCACGACGTTGTAGTCCCCGTTGAAATCGTAGTCCCACACGTGATCGAGGATCTGCGCCTTGGAGAGCACCCGCCGGGGGTTGAGCATGAAGTACCGGAGCAGGTTGAACTCGGTGGCGGTCAGGTGCACCTCGACCCCGTTGCGCCGGACCTCGTGGGTCTCCTCGTCGAGCACCAGGTCGGCGAAGGTCAGCACCGATTCCGCCTTCGGGCCGCCCCGGGTGCGCCGGAGGATCGCCCGCACTCGGGCGACGACCTCGGCCAGCGAGAACGGCTTGGTCATGTAGTCGTCGCCGCCGACGGTCAGGCCGGACACCTTGTCCTCAGTCGAGTCCTTGGCGGTAAGGAACAGGATGGGTGTGCGCACGCCGTCGTTGCGCAGGCGGCGGGTGACCGCCAGGCCGTCGACGTCCGGCAGCATCACGTCCAGGACGATCAGGTCCGGTTTGAAGGATCCAGCCAGCCGCATGGCTTCACGGCCGCCTCCGGCCTCCGTGACCTCGAAGCCTTCGTAGCGCAGTGCTGTCGAGACGGCGTCAGTGATCGACGGTTCGTCGTCAATCACCAGGATGCGTGCTTCACCCATCGGAGCCTCCCGTTGTCAATGCTTTGGCGATCTTGCCAGTATGGCGGGCTCCCCTGTGTCTTGCCTGTGAGATCGCTGTAGCCGCTGGGACCTTAGGACTCATGCCTTATGCCCGGTTTCCGGCTCCTTCCGGCTCCGGGGCGACCTATCCCGAAGGGGTTGTGCTCGGCGCAGGCTTCGAGCCCAATGTGGCCCTGATCGTGTGCGCGGCGCCTGCCCGGGTGATGGTGAGCGTGA
>DAIQBQ010000099.1:0-9494 GCA_036781065.1 Actinomycetota bacterium | reverse complement strand
TCGAGCGGCTCGGGGGAGAGGGTGTCGAAGTCGGCGTCGCGCCCGGCAGCCTTCTCCGAAGCCGCCCGCCAACGCTCCTCAGCCGCCGGATCCATGGTCTCTTCCCAGTGTAGGGGGAGGTTGGGTGCGCTAGCCGGGCCCAGACCTTTTGTGAGTAAAAACTGATCACTATTGTTTGATTTCACGCACAAAAGCGTAGCGACCCGAAGAGCTAGCCCTGGCGGAGGCCCAGGCGGGAGAGCAGCTCGGCGGCGGCGGCCTGCGGGTCGATCTCCCGGCGGGCGGCCCGGTCGACCAGCTCGTCGAGCACCCCGGCCCCCCCTTCGCCGACATGCGCCCGCACCCGCTCGGCGGCTGCCGCGGCGATCTCCCGGCGCAGGCGCCGCTGGCGGCGCTCCGACAGCTCGCCGGTGGACTCCAGGTGCGCCCGGTGGGCCTGCACCGCCGCCCACAGGGGGACGATGCCGGTGCCGGAGGTGGCGACGGTCTCGATGATGGGAGGCCGCCAGCTGCGGTGGGGGCCGAAATCGATCATCTGGTTCAGGTCCCGGACGGTCTCCCGGACCCCGTCCCGGTCGGCCTTGTTGACGACGAAGACGTCGCCGATCTCCAGCAGCCCGGCCTTGCCCGCCTGGATGCCGTCGCCCCAGCGGGGGGTGACCGCGACGATCACCGTGTCGGCGGCATCCATGACCTCGACCTCCGACTGGCCGACCCCGACGGTCTCCAGCAGCACGTACGAAGCCCCGGCCGCGTCGAGGATCCTCACCGCCTCCGGGGCGGCCAGCGCCAGCCCGCCGAGGTGGCCGCGGTTCGCCATCGAGCGGATGAACACACCGCCGTCGGTGGCGTGGACCTGCATGCGCACCCGGTCGCCCAGCAACGCCCCCCCGCTGAACGGCGACGTCGGGTCGACGGCCAGCACGGCCACCGGCTCGCGCAGCGCCCGGATCTGGGCGATCAGCTCTTGGACCAGCGTCGACTTGCCGGCCCCCGGGGCCCCGGTCACCCCGACCACGTAGGCGCCGCCGGTGTGCGGGTAGACCTCGGCCATCACCGCCCGGAGCGCGTCGTCGCCGCTCTCGACCAGGGTGATCAGCCGGGCTACGGCGTTGCGGTCGCCGGACAGCGCCCGCTGGACAAGCTCGCTGGACGTGGGCGCCACGGAAAGGGAAGCGAACAGCTCAGGCGTCGACAGCGACGACCCCGCGGACCTCGGGGACTTCCTCCCGCAGGATCCGCTCCACGCCGGCTCGGAGGGTCACCGGAGACATCGGACACCCGTCACAGGCGCCGAAGAGCCGGATGGTCACGACACCGTCGGTCACCCCGACGAGCTCGAGGTCACCGCCGTCGAGCCGGACCGCCGGCCGGATCTTGTCAAGAGCCCGCCGTACCTCGTCCTCCACGATGATTCATCCTACCGCTGCCCCGAGCCCACCCGCGCCCGCATCGGCGGACGGAACCTCGACCACCGCCCCGAGGCTGCGTAGCTTGCGTGGCAGGTCCTCGTAGCCCCGCTCGACGTGGTGGATGTCGCTGACCTCGGTGATGCCCTCGGCTCCCAGGGCGGCGATGATCAGGCCGACCCCGCCGCGCAGGTCGTGGGCGGTCACCGGCGCCCCCTCCAGCCGCCGGACCCCGCGCACCACGGCCTGGTGCCGCTCGACCCGGATGTCGGCACCCATCCGGACCAGCTCGGCGACGTGGGCGAAGCGAGACTCGAACACGTTCTCGGTGACGATGCTGGTCCCTTCGGCGGTGCACAGGTAGGCCAGCATCTGGGCCTGCAGGTCGGTCGGGAAGCCGGGGTAGGGCAAGGTGGCAAAGTCGACTCCGGCCGGCTTCCGGTCCAGCGACACGCCCAGCCCGCTGGCGGTCGGCCACCACCGGGCACCCGTTGCCGACAGCTTGCCGAGGAACACCTCCAGGTCCGAGGGCCGGGCTCCGATCAGCTCGGCCTCGCCCTGGGTGGTCAGCACCGCCAGGGCCAGCGAGCCGGCCTCGATCGGGTCTGACGGCACCCGGTAGGTCGTCGGGGTCAACTCGGGAACGCCTTCGATTTCGATCGTTGACGTCCCCGCCCCGCGGATCTGGGCCCCCATCTGGTTGAGCAACCCGGCGAGGTCGACGATGTCGGGCTCGCGGGCGGCGTTGTCGATCACGGTGACGCCGTCGGCGAGGGTGGCTGCGGTCAGCACGTTCTCGGTGGCACCGCGGCTCGGGAACTCCAACACGATACGGGTCCCGACCAGCCGGGGGGCGACCCCCTCCAGGTAGCCGTGATCGAAGTGGAAGCTGGCGCCCATCCGGCCGAGCGCCTCCTCGTGGAGATCGAGCGGGCGGGTCCCGATGTTGCAACCGCCGGGCATGGCGACCCGGCAGTGCCCCTGCCGGGCGAGCAGCGGGCCGAGCACGTTGACCGACGCCCGCATCCGGCTGACCAGCTCGTAGGGCGCCTCGGAGCGGAGCTCGCCGGAAACGCCGATGGTCATCACGTCGCCCTGGAAGCCGACCTCGGCCCCCGCGTGGCGCAGGACCTCGGTCATCGTGAAGACGTCGGCGATGCGGGGCACGTTCGTCAGCACCGACTCGCCCCGGGCCAGCAGGGCGGCGGCCATGAGCTTCAGTGCGGAGTTCTTGGCGCCCGACACATGGACGGCTCCAGAGAGCCGGTGCCCGCCGTCGACCAGCAGTGAGGAGGTCATCGGCTGGTGATTTTACCCTTGGCGGTTTTCCCCACCCGGATTGGCGGACTTATAACCTCCACACGCTGCCTCGAGACGCGTTCCGGCACAGGGTTGACGACGCTCTCGCCCGCCCGCACGGCCAGGCCTGCGTGGCGCTCACGGCCTCGACCGGGTGCCGACCGCTCAGGCCGTCTCCGCCTGGAGCACCTCGGCAACCGGCCGGCGGGCGCCGATGCGGGCCGGGATCGCCGTGAGGACGCCGACCGCCACCAGCGAGCCGAGGACGACGACGGCGAGTGGGAGGGCGGAGGGGACTACGGTCGCCCCGCCCCGTTTGGCCAGGTCGTACACGGCAATCCCACCCGGTACCCCCAGCAGCGCCCCGGCCAGCGATGGCAGCAATTGCGACACCGAGATCCCAGCGGTGATCCCTCCCGGCGTCGCCCCCAGCGCCCGGGCCAGCGCGGCGGTGCGGCGGGCGTCGATCGCCGTCGTCCAGGCGATCACCACCGCGTTGATTCCGGCGAGGACGACGAGCATGACCGAGACGATGGTTGTCGCCTGCGTCACCCGCGGACCGAGGGACCAGCTCCCGGTCGTCGCCTTCAGGACGAGGATGGCAACCAGGCCGCTGGCGGTGACGGCGACACTGAAGACCGTGAGCAGCAACCGCCTCGGCCGGCGGGTGGAGAGCCGGACGCCGAGCAGCAGCGGCGCCGGCAGGTGCGCCGACAACCGGATCACCCAGGCCCGCCGCCGGGGCGCCCGGGCCCGGTCCTCCAGCGCCGCGACGGTGCTCTGCCGGGCCGCCCTGAGCGCCGGTACGAAGGTCGCCACCGCCGCGACGGCGAGCGCCATCCCGAGGGCCAGGACGACCGTCGACCCGGTCAGCGACGGTGCTCCCGGCGCCCCCAGCAGCCCGGCGCCTGGCCTGTCGAGCACCGGCGCCGCCAGCCACCCGGCGACAAGGCCGGCGGCGGCGGCACCCGCACCCACCATCAGGTGCTCGAAGAGGAGGACGGCCGCCACCGCCTCCGGCGTCGCCCCGACCGCCTTCAGCAGCCCCACCCGGCGGGTCTGCTCGGTCATCCGACCGCCGACGAGCACGGCGACACCGGCGACGGCCAGGAGCGCCAGCAGCCAGCTCCCGGTCAGCAGGATCAGCCGCATCCGCTCGACGATCATGGCGTCGGCGTCACGCACGGACTGCCAGGAGCGCACGTCGAGGGAGCCGCCGTTCGCCGACTGGTCGTAGCGGGCGGCGAAGGCCGGTGCGCCGGCGGGGTCAGCCAGCTTCAGGTTCAGCAGGTAGGCAACCGGTGAGGAGTAGGCGCCCTGGAGGATCTGGCCGGTGTCGGCCACGGTCGCCCAGACGAGGCCGGGGTTGAAGCCGTTGATGATGAAGCAGCCACTCGTGCACACCTCGCCGTAGGTCGGGACCCCGGCGGTGACCGCGGTGCCGACCACCCGGAGGTCGACCCCGCCGAGGCTCAGCGCATCGCCGACATGGATGCCGAGCACACTGGCGAACCCGGCCTCGACGACCACGCCGCCGGGCCGGACCCAACCGCCCTCGATCAGCTTCGGGTCGTCCACCGGGCTCGGGGCGCCATCCCGCCCTTCGACCTGGGCTTCGCCGGTGGTGTTCCCGACCGTGATGTGGGTCCAGGTGAGCGGGAACGGCCCGCTGTAGGCGGTGACCCCCGGGGCATGCTCGAGCGGCTCGAGCTGGGTCGGGTCGGCTCCTTGCGGCCCACCCGGGCCACCCGGGCCACCGGGTTGGGCGGTGACCGGTCCGCTGGGGCTACCGGGGCCGCCCGGCAGGACCTTGGCCACCACATCCGGCCCGCTGGTCGCCGCCCGGGTGCGGGCGTAGGGGTTGTCAGTCGTCCCGCGGAGCGCCAGTGCCAGGGTGAGGGTGGCCACCCCGGCGGCGATGGCAACCAGCAGGAGGAATGCCCGGCCCGCCCGATGGCGGATTTCCCGGAGCGCCAGCCGGGCGACGAGCAGCATCTTTCCCACCTGCTCAGGCCCCGAACCCGGCGAGGTCGGCCAGGCTCCCCCGGCTCCCGCCGACCAACCGCGTCTCGTCGACGAAGGCGCCATCTCGCATCGAGATCAGCCGGTCGGCGGTCGCCGCGATCCGCTCGTCGTGGGTGACGACAACCACGGTCAGGCCGGCGCCGTGCAGGGCGTCGAACAGCCGGAGGACCTCGAGGGTGGCGGCACTGTCGAGGTTACCGGTCGGCTCGTCGGCCAGGAGGACGGCGGGATCGTTGGCGAGCGCCCGGGCAATCGCCACCCGCTGGCGCTGACCGCCGGAGAGCGCCGCCGGGAGGTGGCCGGCCCGGTCGCCCAGCCCGACCTGCTCCAGCAGCTGCCGGGCGTTGAGCCGCGCCCGGCGGGGCGTCTGCCCGGCCAGCAGGGCCGGGAGCTCGACGTTCTCGGCGGCGGTGAGCTCGTCCACCAGGTGGAAGGCCTGGAACACGAACCCGATGGCGGTGCGCCGGAATCCGGCCAGCGCTCGCTCGGAGAGCCGGTCGATGCGCCGGCCGTTCACCCACAGCTCGCCGGCGGTCGGCCGGTCGAGGCCGCCGAGCAGGTGCAGGAGGGTCGACTTCCCGCAGCCGCTCGGCCCCATGACGGCGACCGCCTCGCCCCGGGCGACCTCCAGGTCGACCGCATCGACCGCCCGCACCAGCCCCTCGCCGCTGCCGTAGTCCCGGCGCAGTCCACGGGCATTCACCACCAGAGCCTCCGGCCCAGTCATCGGGTCCTCCTTCGCCCAGTCCAGCTGCCCTCGCACACCTCCAACCAGCGCAGGTCGGCCTGGAGCCGGAGGACGATGCCCTCCAGCAGCAGCCCTGCGTCCGAACCGTCGGCCTCGTTCATTGCCGCCCGCTGGACGTCACGCAGCCGGCGCAGCAGCTCACGGCGCTGAAGATCGATGATGCCGACGGGATCGGCCAGCCCGGCCGCCGCGGCGGCGATCAATTTCAGGTGGAACTCGGTGAGGTCGGGCTTCGGCCAGCTGACCTCACCGAGCCACTCTGCCAGCCGCTCGTGACCAGCCGGGGTGAGCTCGTAGACCTTGCGGTCGGTGCCGGACCCGTCGGGCTGCTGGCGGACGATCAGCCCGGCCCGCTCCAGCCGGCTCAGGGTGACGTAGACCTGGCCGTCGTTGAGGGCGTCGCCGAGCGGGCCGAGCGCCCGGTCGAGCCGGGCCCGGAGCCCGGAGCCCTGGGACGGCTCCTTGGCCAGCAGCGCCAGCACGACTTCCTGCTGCATCCCGACTCCCAGACTGGCAAGAACCTAACCGTTAGGATCAGCATAACCGTTAGGTATGACGGCGTCAAGCGGTCGTCAGCCTGCCGGCCGGCGGCGGGACTCCGGGCGCAACCACACGTTGTCGAACCCCAGGTCGGCCCGGTTGAGCGTGTGCCCCGGGGCCACGACGGCGTCGATGGCGTCCAGGGTGGCCGCCGAGAGCGTGACCTCCGCCGCCGCCAGCAGGCCGCTCAGCTGCTCCCGGTTGCGGGGCCCGATGATCGCCGCGGTCACGGCGGGATGGGTGACCACCCAGGCCAGCGCCAGCACCGGGAGCGAGACCCCCTCGGCCCCGGCCAGCGGCACGAGGGCCTCGACGGCGTCGAGCTTCGCCCGGTTCTCGGGCATCGAGAGGTCGAACCGGGCCGGGGTACGGGCCGCCCGGCCGGATGCCTCGGTCGGCTGGCCCCGGCGGAACTTGCCCGACAGCCACCCGCCGGCCAGCGGGCTCCAGACGATCGCCGCCATGCGCTGCGCAAGGACCGTCGGCAGCACCTCGCGCTCGGCCTCCCGGACAAGGATCGAATAGGGCGGCTGCTCGCAGACGAAGCGCTCCAGGCCCTTGCGCTCGGCCGCCCACTGGGCGGCGACGATCGCCGAGGGCGGGAAGGTCGACGACCCGATCCAGCGCACCTTGCCCTGGTGGACCAGGTCGCTCAAGGCGCCCAGCGTCTCGGCGATGTCCATGTCCGGGTCCAGCCGGTGCGCCTGGTACAGGTCGAGGTAGTCGGTGCCCAGCCGCCTGAGCGAGGCCTCCACCGCCTGGAAGATGTGCTTGCGGCTGTTCCCGCGGTCGTTCGGGCCGGGCCCCATCGGGGCGTGGAACTTCGTCGCCAGCACGACGCTGTCCCGGCGCCCCCTGAGCGCCTGCCCGAGGATCTCCTCCGACTCGCCGCCCGAGTAGACGTTGGCGGTGTCGACGAAGTTGATGCCGGCGTCGAGAGCCTGCTGGATCGTGGCGATGCACTCGCCCCGGTCGGTGTTTCCCCAGGAGCCGAACATCATGGTCCCCAGGCACAGCGGGCTGACCTGGACCCCGGTGACCCCGAACGGGACGTAGCGCATGGGCCCAGCCTAAGCGCCCGAGCTTTTAGGCGTCTCCCCGCTTGACCCGGTACATGGCCTGGTCGGCCGACCTGATCAGGTCCTCGGCACTCATCTCGGCACCGGAGGCAAAGGCGATGCCGATGCTTGCGGTCACCCGCCGCTCCTGGCCCCCAGCGGGCGCCCCGGGGCCGCCGATCCGGATCGGCTGGGCGATGGCGTCCGCCATCCGGTCGACCAGCGACCGGATCTCTGTGTCCGAGCGGAACCCTTCGCACATGACCGCGAACTCGTCGCCACCGATGCGGGCGACGGTGTCCTGGGGCCGGACCACCCCGCGCAGCCGGCGGGCGACCTCGACCAGCACCGAGTCGCCGGCGTCATGGCCGAACTCGTCGTTGATTGGCTTGAAGCCGTCCAGGTCGAGGTACAGCAGGGCCAGCTTGTCGCCGGTACGGGCTCCCCGGGCGAGGGCCGGGTTCAGCCGCTCCAGCAGCAGCGTGCGGTTCGGCAGCGAGGTAAGGGCGTCGTGGAGGGCCTGCTGGGTGAGCTGAGACTCCAGCGCCTTGCGCTCGATGGCGTAACGGATCGACCGTGCCAGGCTCGCCGGCTCGTAGGCCCCCTTGACCAGGTAGTCCTGCGCCCCCTGCTGGACCGAGGCGACCGCCAGCCCCTCGTCGGAGCGGGAGGTCAGCACGACCACCGGGATGCCCGGGGCCATCTGCACCATCCGCTCCAGGGTCTCCAGGCCCTCGCTGTCGGGCAGCGAAAGGTCGAGCAGGACCAGGTCGACGCGCTGCTCCTTGAGCGCCCGGCGGGCCTGCTGCATGTCGGTCACGTGGCGGAGGCGGTAGCGGGCGCCCGGGGACTCGGCCAGTGTCGCCGCGACGAGGTGGGCGTGCGGCTCTGAGTCCTCGACGAGCAGCAGCTGCTGGGCCGCTCCGAGCAGGCTGAGGGCAGGGTCGTTGGCGACCTCTTCCCGGGCGGCCCGCTCCGCCAGCCCGGCCGGGATCGAGCCGAAGCAGGGGGCCCCGGGACGCACGCCGGCGGCCGGCGGGCGGCCAGCCGTGGAAGCGGGCACCCGGTCGGGGATGACGAAACCGATCCGGCAGCCCCGGGCATCGGTCTCGCCCTCGCCGACCACGTCCTCGACCCAGATCGACCCGCCCCAGCCCTCGACCAGACGCCGGGCGAGAGCGAGCCCGTTGCTGCCACCACCGCCAGCGACCACGGGCTCCACCCCGCTGCCGCCCGGGACCCGGCCCGGCAGCGGCCCGAACCGGGTGAACGCCCGCTCCCGGTGGCCGGCCTCGATGCCCGGCCCGCGATCGACGACCGACACCGTTACCCCCCGCGGGGTCCGGTCGGCCGAGATCGCCACGGTGGGTTTGCCCCCGTCGGCCGGCGCCCAGGCAAGCGCGCCGGCCAGCAGGCTCGACAGGACGAGGGCAAGCTGGTCCGGATCTCCCACGACTTCGGGCAGCTCGCCGAGGGTGATGATCGCCCCAGCCTGCTCCACCTCGGCCTCCATCGTCTGGAGGACGGACGCGGCGACGTCCTGGAGGCACACCGGCACCGCCGTCGGGGGGAGGGCGATCGCCCGGCAGTAGGAGGCCAGCCCGTCGACCAGCCCGGCCATGCGGTCGCTGGCGTCGAGGATCGTGCGGAGGAAGCTCCGGCCCCGCTCGTCGAGGACGTCGGCATAGAGCTGGTCGAGCAGGTGAGCGAACCCCACGATCGCCTGCAGTGGCGACTTGAAATCATGCGCGGCAGCCGCCCCGATCAGGGCCAGGTCGGCTCGGGCCTGTTCGAGCGCCCGGTTGGTCTCGGCCGGCTCCCGGGTCGCCGGCTGCCCCGGGGTTGCCGCAGCCGGGGGCTCGGCCAACCCCACCGGGGCGCGGCAGATCTGCAACAGCGCGCGCAGGATCTCATCGGCGCTCTGCCGCTTCTCCAGGTAGCCGTCGACGCCGCTGCCGATCCGTCCGAGCACCGATCCCGCGAGAGAGGAGCCCAGATCCGGGGCCGGGACCCCCGAGAGCAGGACGATCCGCGAGACGGGCGAGGCCTCCCGGATACGGGCGATCGCCTCCGGCCCGTCGAGGCCGGGCATGATCAGGTCGAGCAGCACCAGGTCGGGCTGGTGCCGGGTCGCCAGGTCGACCGCCTCCACGCCGTCGGCGGCCTCGCCGACCACCTCGAACGCACCGGAGTTCTGCAGGGTGTGGCGCATGAGGAGACGGCTGGCCGCGGCGTCATCTGCGATGACAACCCGCAGTGCGGGGACCCGATCAAGCTCGCCGTTGCCCACCATCCCTCGCATGTAATCATCCTCCGAGGGAGCGGCTTCGGGCGCGGCAAACCGGCTTGCCCCCGACGGCCTCAGCGGCACGCCGGGAGCGCCCAGGTCGCTCATGGTGGAGCTTCCCCCGGGCA
>DAIQBQ010000098.1:0-9534 GCA_036781065.1 Actinomycetota bacterium | reverse complement strand
CGGTCAACGCCTGCCCGGCCACCGGGGAGGCGGCCTGCCGGTAGTGCAGCGCCACCGACCGGCCCTTGTCCTCGATCCTGCACCCCTCCCAGCCGCCTTCGGTGACAAAGGCCTGAGCGGCGGCGACCAGGGCGGGTAGCCACGGGGCGGGAGCGGCCCCGCTCCCGTATTCGTCGCCCCCGTACAGGCCCAGGTAGCGGACCCCCGGAACCGGGATCAGGTCGTGGAGCTGGCCCGCCGGGCGGCCGGAGAGGAGGGCGACCAGCGGGTAGCGGGCGGCGAGCTCAGCCAAGGCGGTGGCGGCCCCCGGCTGCGCCCGGGCCAGCTCCGGGGCCGGGGCGATCGGCGAGAGGGTTCCATCGAAGTCGAGCACGAAGCCGGCCGAGAACGGCTCGGACCGGAACCCGTCGATCGCCTCCTGCAGCCCCGGCTCGCTCACGGACGCCACGATACGGGGCGGCGCCACGATACGGGGCGGCGGGCGATGTGTCCGAGTGAGCAATCAGGGGTGTGATAACGCCCTTCGTTGCTCAGTCGAGGCCGCCGACGACCCGGCTAGCGGCTAGCGCTAGCTGCCGGAGTTGCTGGTCAGATTGATGCCCAGCCGGCGGGCGACCCGCTCCCGCTGCCGGAACGCCCGCAGCCGCTGGAGGCGCTTGACCAGGATCGGGTCGTAGGCCAGGGCCTCGGGCATGTCGATGATGGCGTTGAGCAGCTGGTAGTAGCGGGTCGCCGACATCTCCAGGTTGTCCCGGATCGCCCGCTCCTTGGCCCCGGCGTACTTCCACCAGAATCGCTCGAACTCGAGGACCTGCTTCTCGCGTTCCCCGAATACCGGGGTATCGTCGTCGCTCACACCGGGCTCCCCAAGAATCACAGCAGTGTAGTTCCCGTCAGCTTAGGGAGGAGCCGCTGGCTTTGCAAGGGTTTCCTTGAGCCCGCCCTTGAGCCCGCCCGGGCGGCTACGGGAAGAGGCCCCGCATGTGCCAGGCCTCGGCCACCCGGGACACGGCCAGGATCAGCGCCGCCTGGCGGGCGGTGTAGCCCTTGGTCGCCGCCATGGCGAACACGTCGTAGAACGACCGGTCCATGATCTGGCGCAGCCGGTCGTTGACCTGCTCCTCGCTCCAGAAGAAGGCCTGCAGGTCCTGCACCCACTCGAAGTAGGAGACGACGACGCCCCCGGCGTTGGCCAGGACGTCGGGGACGACCAGCACCCCCCGCTCGTTGAGCGCCCGGTCGGCTGCCGGGGTGGTCGGCCCGTTGGCCGCCTCCACGATCACCCGGGCGCGCACGGCCTCGACGTTGGCCTCGGTGATCACCCCCTCCAGGGCGGCAGGGATCAGCACGTCGACGTCGAGGGCGAGCAGCTCGGCGTTGGAGACGGCCTCGGCGGCGGCGTAGCCGGTCACCGAGCCGGCCTCGATCCGGTGGCGCTCGATCGACCGCGGGTCGAGGCCGCCCCGGTTGAGCAGGCCGCCGCTGACGTCGGAGATGGCGACGACCTTGCACCCCTGCTCGGCCAGCAGCCGGGCGACGCTGTAGCCGACCTTCCCGAAGCCCTGGACTGCCACCGTGGTGTCCTCGGGCGCCTGCCACAGCGTCTGCAGAGCGTTGAGCACGTGGTACATCACGCCCCGCCCAGTGGCGTCGGTGCGCCCCTCGGAACCCCCGATCGCCACCGGCTTGCCGGTGACCACCTCGGGCACCGAGTAGCCGACGTTCATCGAGTAGGTGTCCATGATCCAGGCCATGATCCGCTCGTCGGTGTTCAGGTCGGGGGCCGGGATGTCCCGGGTGGGGCCGATGAACGGGAGGATCTCGGAGGCAAACCGGCGGGTCATCCGCTCGACCTCGCCGGGCGACATCAGCGAGGTGTCGACCGATATCCCACCCTTGGCCCCGCCGTAGGGCAGGTTGACGACGGCGCACTTCCAGGTCATCGCCATGGCCAGCGCCTTGACGTCGTCCAGCGACACCCCCGGGTGGTAGCGGATGCCACCCTTGGCCGGGCCGCGGGTGACGTCGTGCTGGACCCGGTACCCGGTGAACACCCTGACCTCGTCGTTGTCGAGGCGGACCGGGACCGAGACGGTCAGCGACCGCTTGGGGTTGCGCAGCACCTCGTGGATGCCCGGGTCGAGGCCCATCAGCACGGCGGCCTCGTCGAAATATTCGAGCGCGGCCTCCCACGGGCTGTTCGATTCCGCCGCCACTGCTGACCTCCCCACCGCTGAAGAAGCCGATGATACGGCGGGCTTGGGCCTTACCCCAGCATCTCGGCCCGCAGGGCGGGGAGCGGCAGCGTGCCCAGCTCCATCACCCGGTCGTGGAAGGCAGGCAGCGAGAAGCCCCGCCGCCCGGCGGCGTCGGCCCGGAGCGACTCCAGCTCGCGCTGGCCGATCTTGTAGCTCAGCGCCTGGGCCGGCCAGGCGATGTAGCGGTCGACCTCGACCTCCGCGGTCGGCTGGGGCAGCCCGGCCGACACCGCCAGTTCGACGGCCCGCTCCCGCGACCAGCCCAAGGCGTGGATACCGGAGTCGACGATCAGGCGCACCGCCCGCCAGGCCTGGGCGGTCAGCATGCCCAGCCGCTCGTAGTCGTCGCGGTACAGGCCCATCTCGCCGGCCAGCCGCTCGCAGTACAGGCCCCAGCCCTCGGCGAAGGCATTGCCGCCGAGGATCCCTCCGAACCGGCGCAGCGGCGGGCGGTCGGAGAACTCCTGCTCGATGGACAGCTGGAAGTGGTGGCCCGGGATGGCCTCGTGGTAGGAGACCGCGGCCAGCGAATGCAGCGGCCGGCTGGGCAGGTCGCTCAGGTTGATGTAGTAGATACCGGGCCGGGCGCCGTCGCCGCTGGGCGGGTAGTAGAACGCCGGCGGCATGTCCCGTTCCCGGAACGGCTCGACCGGTCGGACCTCGCAGCGTGCGGCCGGGAGCCGCCCGAAGAACGCTGGGGCCGCCTCCAGGCCACGGGCGACCTGGGCCTCCGCCAGCGCCAGCAACTCCTCCCTGCTGCCCGCGGTGTTCTCACCGGTGGCGGTGTAGGCGGCGACCGCGCTCGGGGCGTCCGAGTGGCCGAGGCGGCCGGCGATCTCCTGCTCCTCTTCCTGGATCGCCGCCAGTTCCTCCAGGCCGATGGCATGGACCTGCTCGGCGGTGAGCGGGAGCGTGGTCCGGGCCCGGATCTGGCTGGCGTAGATGGCGTCGCCTCCGGGGAGGGCGGCCAGGCCGATGCTCCGCCGGGCATGGGCCCGGTACTCGATGAGCGCGTCGAGGTAGCGCTGGTAGGCCGGCCAGACCTCACCGGCAAGCACTGCCGCCACCGCCTCGCGCTCGGGGGCGCCGCCACCGAGCGCGGCGAGCGGCGCCATTCCCGGGGACTGTGCCGGGTCGCCCTCCAGCAGCCGGGTCACCTGACCGATCGCCCGGTCGACGACCAGGCGGGGGGCGGTCCTCCCGGCGGCGGCACCGCTGCGGGCGGCCTCGGCGACCTGAGCCAGCCAGGCTGGGATCGCCGCCAGCCGGGCGCGGTAGCGATCCGCCCGCTCCGGGGTGCCGGCCTGCTGCAGCGAGCCGAGCTCGGCCAGGAGCTGCCCGGGGCCGAACAGGTGCGAGACGGCGTCGAACTGGTCGAGGCGGTGGGTGACGGCGTCGAGGCCGGAGCTGGCGATCGCCTCGGCGACGGCCAGCGTCGTGCGCGCCTCGACCCCGAGCGCGGAGCGGTCCATCCCGGCCAGGCCCCGGAGCGCCCCGGCGAGGACCTGCTGGCGGCGGGCGAGCCCGGCCTCGCTGGCGTCGGGCAGCCGGTCGTCGAACCGGTCGTCGCCGACCCGGGTGCCGAGCACCGGCTCCAGCTCCAGCAGCTGATCCCAGAACCGGTCGGCAAAGGCACGGGCCTGCTGATCGGCGTTCGGCACGGTTGTCCTCCTCGAAGTCGGTCAAGGATTGCGTGAAGCCCAGCGCACACTAGCTGCTCCGGGGCTTCACACTGAAGCCTCGATGGCCGCCATGATCGACCCGCTCGTCGCCCAGTCGCCGGACCCGGCCGCTGTCGCCCGGGCGCTGGAACGGCTTGCCCCCGGCACCCGGGCCCGCCTTGATGCCGATCCGGGGCTCGCCCGGGCGGCGGTGGCCGTGATGGCAGTGAGCCGGTCGCTGACCCGGCTGATCACCGTCGACGCTGGGGCGGTCGAGGTGCTGGCCGACCTCGATGCCCGCCCACCGCTGCCGGATCCGGGCGAGGGACCGGAGGCGGTCGCCCGCTGGAAGCAGCACGAGCAGCTGCGCATCGCCGCCCGCGACCTGCTCGGCGTGGACGCCCTGCCCGCCGTCGGGGCGGCGCTGGCGGCGCTGGCCACCGACGTGCTGGAGGTCGCCTGCCGGATCGCCGACACCGGTGCCGGCCTGGGCGTGATCGGCATGGGCAAGCTCGGGGGCCGGGAGCTGAACTACGCCAGCGACGTCGACGTGATCTTCGTGGGCGAGGCCAACCCGCTGCCCGTGATGGAGATCGCCCGGCGGTGCTTCCGGGTCGACACCAATCTCCGCCCGGAGGGCCGGTCTGGCCGGCTGGTGTTGCCGCTGGCCGCCTACGAGGCGTACTGGGACCGCTGGGCCAAGCCATGGGAGTTCCAGGCATTGCTGAAGGCACGCCCGGTGGCCGGGGACCCGCGGCTGGGCGCCGCCTTCGCCGAGGCCGCCAGCACCCGGGTCTGGCAGCGCCCGTTCGGCGTCGACGACCTGCGGGCACTGCGCGAGATGAAGGCCCGGGCGGAGCAGGCGGTCGCCCGCCGGGGGCTCTCCGATCGCGAGGTCAAGCGGGGCCGCGGCGGCATCCGGGACGCCGAGTTCGCCGTGCAGATCCTGCAGCTGGTCCACGGCCGGGCCGACGCCGCCCTCAGGTCGCCCAATACGTTGGCGGCGCTGGGCGAACTGGCCGCGGCCGGCTACGTCGACCCGGCCGACGCCAAGGTCCTGGCCGACGGCTACACGTTCCTGCGCACCGTCGAGCACCGGCTGCAGCTCGACGACGACCAGCAGGTCCACGCCGTCCCTGAGGACCCGGTCGCCCGCGGGCGGCTGGCCCGGGTGATGGGCTACCGGGACGCTCCCACCGCCAGCGCCCTCGCCCGGTTCGACGAGCACCTCGGCCGGCACCAGCGGGCGGTCCGGCTGCTCCACGAGCGGCTGTACTTCCGGCCGCTGCTGGATGCCTTCACCGACCGGGGCACGGCCGCGATGGGGCCGGAGGCGGTCGGCGAGCGGCTGGCCGCGTTCGGGTTCGCCGACCGCACCCGCACCCGGTCGATGCTGGCGGCGCTGACCAAGGGCCTGACCCGCTCCTCCCGGTTGATGGAGCAGATGCTGCCGCTGATCCTCGACTGGCTGTCGACCTCGCCTGACCCCGACCTCGGCCTGGTCGGCCTGAGCACGCTGGCCGGGGAGGCGGACCGGGTGCCCGGCCTGGTGGCGACCTTCCGCGACTCTCCGGAAGCCGCTCGGCGGCTATGCGTACTGCTCGGCACCAGCCGGTTCTTCCACCGCCGCCTGGAGCAGCAGCCCGAGATGCTGGCCGCCCTCGCCGGGGACCTCCGCCCGCGGGACCGGGCGGTCCTCGACTCGGCCGCCCGCAACGCGCTGGCCTGGCGGCCCGGCACCGACGCCCGGCGGGAGGCGCTGCTCCGGCTGAAGCGGGCCGAGTCGCTGCGGGTCGCCGCGGCGGACGTGGCCGGGTTGGCCGAGACCGCCGAGGTGGGCGCCGGCCTCGCCGCGTTGGCCGAGGCATCGCTGCAGGCGGCCTTGGACACCGTTGCGGGTGACGTGGCGCTGGCGGTCATCGGCATGGGCCGGCTCGGCGGGGCGGAGCTCTCCTACGCCAGCGACCTCGACGTGATCGTGGTGTCGGGGGCGGCGTCGCCGGCCGACGGGGTCGCCGCCAACGCCGAGGTCGAAGCCCTGCTCCGGCTGGTTCAGGGCCCGACCCCGGTGGCCCGGCTGTACACGCTCGACCTGGGGCTCCGGCCGGAGGGCCGGTCGGGGGCGCTCTCGCGGACGGTCGAGGCCTTCCGCAGCTACTACGGGCAGTGGGCCAAGACCTGGGAGCGCCAGGCCCTCGTCCGGGCGCGGCCGGTCTGCGGCGACCCGGGGCTCGGTGCCCGGTTCATGGCGACGATCGAACCCTGGGTGTGGGGCCCGCTCGGTGCCGAGGAGGTCCGCGAGATCCGCCGGATGAAAGCGCGGATCGAGCGCGAGCGCATCCCGCCCCGGGAGGACCCGCGGTTCCATCTCAAGCTGGGCAAGGGCTCGCTGTCCGACGTCGAGTGGACGGTGCAGCTGCTCCAGCTCACCCACCAGGTGCGCGGCCAGAACACCATGGCGGCGCTGGCGGCGCTGGAGCAGGAGGAAGTGATCAGCCGGCCGGATGCCCGGGCGCTCGCCGAGTCGTACCGGTTCTGCGAGCGGACCCGCAACCGGCTGGCCCTGATCAACTCGCTGCGGGCGACCGGCTCGGACGCGCTGCCCGCCGACCCCGAGCTGCTCGCCCGGCTGGCTCGCAGCCTGGGCACGACCGGCCCCGGGCTCCGCGACCGCTACCGCCAGGTGACCCGCCGCGCCCGGGCCGTGATGGAGCGGCTGTTCTACGCCAAGGAGTGACCTGGGCGGGCTTCGTCGCGGCGGCTTCGTCGTGGCGGGGCACGATCCTGTAAGACTGGGCGCATGGACCGGGCCGAAGACCATGTGCTGCGGGTCGTCGACGAGCGCGGCATCCGGATCATCCAGCTGTGGTTCGTCGACGTGCTCGGGATCCCGCGCAGCTTCGACATCACGCCGGGCGAGCTGGAGGGGGCGCTCCAGGAGGGCATCACCTTCGACGGCTCGGCGGTCGACGGCTTCAGCCGGGTGCAGGAGAGCGACGTCCTCGCCCGGCCCGACCCGCGGACATTCCAGCTGCTGTCGCTGCGCCCCGAGCGCGAAGCGCCGGTGGGGCGGATCGTGTGCGACATCTTCAACCTCGACGGGAGCCCGTTCCAGGGCAGCCCGCGGGGGGTCCTGCGCCGGACGCTGGAGCGGGCTCGCGAGCGGGGATTCACCGTCTACGCCGCGCCGGAGATCGAGTTCTTCTACTTCACCTCCGCCGACGCTGCCGAGCGCGAGCCGCTCGACCACGGCTCCTACTTCGAGCTGACCGCCGCCGACCGGGCGACCAGCCTGCGCAAGGCGACCGTCCTCACCCTGGAGGACATCGGGATCCCGGTCGAGTACGGACGGCACGAGGACGCCCCCGGCCAGCACGAGATCGACCTGCGCTACGAGGACGCCCTCACGATGGCCGACTCGGTCATGACCGTGCGCCACATCGCCAAGGAGATCGCCGAAGAACGAGGCGCCCACGCCACCTTCATGCCGAAGCCGCTGGGCGCGGTGCAGGGCTCCGGCATGCATACCCACTTCTCGCTGTTCGAGGGCGACACCAACGCCTTCCACGACGCCGGGGCCGAGGACAACCTTTCGGCGGTGGCCCAGCGGTTCATCGCCGGGTTGCTTGCCCACGCCCGGGAGATCGCCGCGGTTACCAACCAGTGGGTCAACTCTTACAAGCGGCTGGTCGCCGGCTACGAGGCGCCCGTCTACTGCGCCTGGGCGCGCAACAACCGCTCGGTGGTGGTCAACGTCCCCCACGTGCGCCGCGGGCGGCCGGACGCGACCCGCATCGAGTACCGCGCCCCGGACCCGGTGTGCAACCCGTACCTGGCCTTCGCGGTGATCGTCGCCGCCGGGATGAAGGGCGTCGAGGAAGGCTACAAGCTGCCCGGCGAGCTCCCGGTCAACCTGTACGAGCTGACCGAGGAGGAGCGGGCGGCGGAGGGCGTGAACTCGCTGCCGACGAGCCTGGGCGAGGCGATCGCCGAGGCGGAGCGGTCGGAACTGGTCGCCGACACCCTGGGCGAGCACGTCTTCGAGTGGTTCATCCGCAACAAGAAGGCGGAATGGGCAGAGTACGTGGCGCAGGTCGGCGAGTGGGAGCTGGCCCGCTACTTCACGACGCTGTAAGCGCCCGCGCCTGCCTGGCCTGCCGGACAAATCCGGGTATAAAGCCCGCCGTCAGCCGGAGGCGACCCGTTCAACCGCGCTGCTAGGTTCTGTCTCTGCGTCCATGGAACAGCCCATGCCCCCAGCAAACCCACACCGCCGGCGGCGGCGGAAGCTCCCCCGCTGGCGCTACTACCTCCGGCGGCTGGCGGTGCTGACGCTGCTCGTCGCCGTGCTGGGGGCGATCTCGCTCGGCGCCCTGGCCGGCTACGCCCGCTTCGAATTCGACCAGGTGCACAAGGATGTGTTCCGCCACCTGGTCGCCCCTTCGTCGAGCCCGGGTGGGGCATCGGAGAACATCCTGATCGTCGGCAACAACACCCGGATCGGCCAGCACGAAGGGTTCTTCGGGACCGTCGCCGAGGACGGCGGCGCCCGCAGCGACGTCACGATGGTGCTGCACCTCGACCCGGCCACCCACTCCGCCTCGCTGCTGTCGATCCCCCGCGACCTGTTCGTGCCGTTGCCGAAGGGCAGCATGTCGGGGTCCCACGGCAAGATCGACGCGTCGCTCAACGACGGCCCGGACAACCTGGTGAACGCGATCAGCACCGAGCTCGGGATCCCGATCAACCACTACGTCGAGCTCGATTTCGACGGGTTCCAGAACGTGGTCAACGCCATCGGCGGCATCCCGATGGACTTCCCGATGCTGGTGCAGGACTCCGAGTCGGGCCTCAACATCCGCCAGACCGGGTGCCAGCTGCTCAACGGTGCGCAGGCGCTGGCGGTCGTGCGCGCCCGGCACCTCGAGTACTTCCAGAACGGCCAGTGGCTGAGCGATCCGCAGTCCGACCTGAGCCGCATCCGGCGGGACCAGCTGTTCCTGCGGGCGCTGGTCGACACGATCAAGGCCAAGGGGCTCAACAACCCGCTCCGGGCCGCCAGCGTGTTGAACAGCCTGGTGAACGACATCACCATCGACTCGGGGTTCTCCGAGTCGGCGATGCTCAGCCTGGGCGAGGAATACCGCACCATCGACCCGGGCACCGTCCCCGGGCTGACCCTGCCGATCACGGTCGTCAACAACTACAGCGACTTCGGGGATGTCGACTTCCCCTCCCAGCCCCAGGATCAGCAGGTGATCGAGCAGTTCCTCGGCACCGGGCCAGCGCGCCAGCCGGCCGGCCAGCGGCTGGAGATCGAGAACGTCTCGGGCAGCTACACCCAGGGGCTGAACGTCGACCACGCCCTGGTCGCCGCCGGATACACCGTCAGCTCGTTCTCGACCGGCTCGGTGGTCACCGCCCCCTCGGAGAGCGTCATCGAGTACGCCCCCGCTAACCAGGCCGCCGCCGAGGGCCTGCTGGGCAACCTGGCCGGGGCGGTGGTGATGTACCCCGACGCGTCGCTGCCGGCCGGGACCCTGCTGCTGCAGCTGGGATCGGTGCTGACGGTGACCGCCCCGGCACCGGCCGCGCCCGCCGCGCCGGCACCGGCC
>DAIQBQ010000097.1:0-9681 GCA_036781065.1 Actinomycetota bacterium | reverse complement strand
GGCGGTCGGCACGGACCCGGAACCCGGTCTCAGCGCAGGCAGCACCGGGGCCTAGCTGCTAGCTGGCAGGGACCCGGCTCAGTGCAATGCAACTCACGCTTCAGCGCCCTCCAACAGCTTCTTTGTAATGTGAGGGATCAAATAGAGCCGCCAGGTTACAAAGAACGATTTTGCCGCAGTGCCACGGGCAGGGGTAGCGACCGAGGGGCTGCCGACGACCTCGTTGCCCGGCTTGGCGCTCGAGCTCCCGGCCTCCTGTGATGCTCGACCTCGACCTGGCCGAGCGAACCGAGCCATTCAACTCCGGCGACACGGCAGCTGTGATCGAGGTTCTCCACGGCAGGATCTGGACCGTCCGGCCCGTGACGGTGATCAAGGACGCTGCCGACGAGATCGCGCTGTGGCTGGCGCCCGGCCAGATGACCCGCTACCCGTCTGGTCGCCAGCACGGGCGGCACACCGTGGCGCTTGGATGAGCGGAAGCTGGACTTTGACCGACCGGTTGTGGGACCCCGCCGGGAATGCTCCGCCTCTCCAGGCCAGGCGACCCCTTCGACGTCTGGCAGTCGCCCGACCCCGCATCGCCCTGGTACGTCAACCTCCAGGAGCCGCTTGCCCGCGTCAACGCCGGTTTCACGACAATGGACCACGTGCTCGACATCGTCGTCGCAGCGGACCTGCGTTCCTGGGAATGGAAGGACGAGGCCGAGTTCGACTACGCGCAGGAGGCGGGGTTTTACTCCCCCACCCGTGCGGCCGAGATCCGGACGAGCGGACTCCGGGTGATTGAGGCCGTGGAGGCCGGCCGGCCACCCTTGGACCCTTCCTGGGCCAGCTGGTCCCCTCCCACGGGGACGTGAGGTGGCGGCCCTGACCCGCCCAGCTGACGGATCCCGGCCTCGCGCAGGCCGCCTTGGACGAGCGCTTGACCGGCTGGCGCGCGCGTCGGGTACGTTCTATCCGGGTCGTGGACGCATCACGTGTCGTCTGAAGCCGAAACTTCCACTGTTCTGGGGAGAATTAGTGAAGGACACCGCCCTGAAGTCTCTTCGCCTCAATGTGGCCCTACTTCGCCTGGAAGCTCTGGGGACTGGACGTCCAAGACGACATTGGCACCGGATACGACTGCTCGACAGGCGGCGTCGGGTCTAGCGGCGGCGACCGTGAGATCCACCCAGCGCCGCCGCCAACGGCCACCACGTTGATCCTTTCCGCGGCGACTCCGTGGGTCGCTGCCACGGGGGAGTTGGTGGACAGCCACGTGGTACGGACGTTTGCCGTCGACCTCCACAAGGGGACGGTGAACTCTGCAGACTGATTCATTCCGTTTGCCTATCCAGCCTCAGGCCGGCTGTCACATCCGCCCGCCCCCAGGGGTCAGTGCTATGACACCCGGGAGGAGGGAGGCGTGACGCCATGGCGGAGAATCCGGACCGGGAGTGGCTCGAGGAGCAGTTCCAGGCCAACCGGGACCACTTGAAGGCGGTTGCCTACCGGATGCTCGGGTCGCTCAGCGAGGCCGACGACGCCGTCCAGGACACCTGGCTCCGGCTGAACCGGGCCGACCCCACCGGTGTCGAAAACCCGGCCGCCTGGCTGACGACGGTGGTGGCCCGGGTCTGCCTCAACATGCTGCGCTCGCGGGGGGCCCGCAAGGAGGAACCGCTTGAGGACCAGCCAGCGCCCGATCCCGGGTACCGGCTCGTAGCTGGGGCGACCGTCGACCCCGAGGAGGAGG
Source organism: Actinomycetota bacterium (assembly GCA_036781065.1). Lineage (GTDB taxonomy): Bacteria > Actinomycetota > CADDZG01 > JAHWKV01 > JAOPZY01 > DAIQBQ01. Next base: position 7,943 of record DAIQBQ010000097.1, on the reverse strand, counting down.
CGCTGCTCGCCGACTCGGTTGGGCTGGCCCTGCTGGTTGTGCTCAACACGCTCTCCCCCGCCGAGCGGCTGGCCTTCGTGCTGCACGACCTGTTCGACCTCCCCTTCGACGAGATCGGCCCCATCGTGGGCCGCTCTCCCACCGCCGCCCGGCAGCTGGCCAGCCGGGCGCGGCGGCGGGTGCAGCACCCGGCCTCGGTGCCCCCGGCGACGTTGCGCCGGCAGCGGAAGGTCGTCGACGCCTTCCTCGCCGCCTCCCGGCAGGGCGACTTCGGGACGCTCGTCGCCATCCTGGACCCCGAGGTCACACTCCGAGCCGACGCCTACGCTTCACCCTCGGGGCGGGCGGTCGAGCGGCATGGGGCGAGGACCGTAACCCGGGGGGCGCTGGCGGCTGCGGCCCGGACCTTCCAGGCCGTGCCGGCGCTGGTCGACGGGTCCATCGGGCTGGTGTACGCGCCGCAGGGCAAGCTGCGGGTCGCGCTGATCTTCGAGTTCAACGGCGAGCTCATCTCGCACCTGGAGATCATCGGAGACCCCGAGCGGCTGGACTCTGTGGACGTGGCGCTACTGCCTGAAGACTGAACCGCGCAGGTATTCAGCGGCCGTTCGCCTTCAGGACCCGGAGGGCGTCGACGGTGACCGCACCCCGCCACTCCGCGGTCGCGGCGGGCGACCACTCCGGCCAGGGGAAGGTCCAGCCCCCGTCCTCCTGCTGGCCGCCGGCAAGGTAGTCGAGATGCGCCTGGATGACGGTGCCGTCGAACAGCCGGCGGGCTCGGTCGTCCGGGTTCGGGGCGTAGTCGAGCGGGGTGGCGCCGTCCCCCGGCGTCCCGGGTTCCAGGACGACCAGACCGAGATCGAGCATCAACTCGCCCATGCGGTCGAGTGCGGCGAGCGCCCGGTCGGGGTCCGGGACGTAGTTGAGGAACCGGATCGCGCCGCGCATCTCGTAGCCGAACGCCGAGGTCAGGCCCTCGATCGTCGACCACAGCCAGGCGGTCGCCTCGGTCAGCCACGGGTGGTCGACCTTGCGGGCGTGCAGGGTGCCGGCGATCTGGCCGGCCGCCACCAGCGACGGCGGTAGGCCGGGCTGCGGCTCCCACCACGGGGCGTGGGGCCATCCCGCTATCGACGGGTCAACGAGAATCGCGCCGCCTTCGGCCGGGGCGTGGTGCTGGAGCCAGTCACAGGCCCCGCCGGCGAGGTCCTCATCCCAGGCGTCGGCGTCGTGGAGCATGCGCAGGGCGACCTCGATGGTGCCCGGCTGGGTGCCCGGCGCCCGGCAGTCGGGCTCGAGGGCGTTGCCGAAGCCGCCGTCGGGGTTGGCATAGGCGGCCACGGCGTCGCGGACCGGTCCGGCCGGGCCCCCGAGCAGCCGGTCGAATCGGCGGCGGTCGAGGATGCGGGCGGAGCGGGCAAGAAACGTTGCTGCGGCGTCGAAACGGTCGGTGTCCATGGCTCCATGAGACCATTGCGCCCGGCGCCAGGTCTTGAAGGAATCGGCCATCCCCAGGCACACTGGGGCCATGGACTACCGGGAGTGGCAACCGCCGGCGGGCCTTGGCGGCGTGCTGTCCTGCCTGTGGATGCGGGTCGTCCCAGCCACCGGCGCGGCACCGGTGACAGTCCTGCCCGACGCCTGCGCTGACCTGATCTGGTCCTCGGAGCACGGGGCGTTCATCGCCGGCCCGGACACCCGCCCAGCTCCGGCCGAGCTGGCGCCGGGCACGGTGCTGATCGGCGCCCGTTTCCGCCCGGGCGCCGGGGGTCCGGCCCTGCGGCTGTCGCTGGACGAACTGCGCGACCAGCGGGTCGACGCCGCCGACGCCGCACCGCTCCTGGCCAAACGCCTCCCCGCCGGGCTCTCGCCCACCGAGGCGGCACAGCGGATCGGTCCGGTGGTCGCTGACCTGGCCGCGGCTGCCCGGCTCGATCCCGAGGTCGGCGAAGGCGCCCGGCTGCTGGCGATCCGGCCGGAGCTGACCGTCGCCCGCCTGGCCAAGGCGCTCTACGTCAGTGAGCGCCAGCTCCGCCGCCGCTTCGACGCAGCGGTTGGCTACGGCCCGAAGATGCTGCAGCGGGTCCTGCGGTTCCGGGGGCTCCTTGCCCGGCTCGATGCCCCCGGAGGGCCGGCCGGGCTGGCACAGGTCGCCAGTGACCTGGGCTACGCCGACCAGGCCCACCTCACCCGGGAGACCCGGGAGCTTTCGGGCCAGACGCCGGCCGAACTGGCCCGCGCACACTGGCCGGACCTTGTGATCCGCCGCTGCACTGGCACCCGCGAGGTTTGAAGTCTCACCTACGCAGAGTGTGGGTCAAGCTTCAAACCTCAGCCCAAAGGCGGGCCATCAGCCCGGGTGGCGGCGCACCCACCAGACGCTGGCCGCGGCCAGGACCATGGCGAGCCCGGTGAAGATCGCCAGGTCGGCCCACTGGTAGCCCCAGTAGCGGCTCGCCGGCTGGTAGCTGATGACCTGGTGGTAGCCGGCCAGGCAGGCCCGCGCGGCCGCCCCCGACGGCGGGTTGGCCGGGCCGAAATGGCTCATGCAGGCGGGCAGCGGTCCCCCGCTGAGCGCCTGCCCGGCCGCGTTCACGGTCTGGCCCGAGATCACCCAGGACCCCGGCGGCGACCCCCCGAAAAAGACGCTGATGCCGGCGCCCTTACCGCGGTTGAATGCGACCGTGATCGGGTGGACGGCATGCTTCAGCGCCCACAGGTGCGGATCGACCCAGGAAGCGAAGACGAGCCGGGTGACGGCGAAGCCGGCCAGGGTGGCGAACATCGCCGGGATGGTCCGCCTGAGCAGCACCCCGAGCGCCACCCCGAGCGCGAAGCCGAACAGCGCGTAGCCGACGGGGGCGATGTTGCGTGCCCCGAACAGCCCGGGCTGGAACCGGTCCATCGCCACCCGGTCCAGCGGGCTCGACCACCAGGTCAGCGCCAGGCTGACCAGGCCGGTTGTCGCAGCCGTGGCGAGGCCGAGCACGCCCAGCTTGCGAACCAGCCACCGGCTGCGGGTCACCCCCTGCGTCCAGGCCAGCCGGAAGGTGCCCGACTCCAGTTCCCGGGCGACCAGTGGTGCACCCCAGAAGGCGCCGATCACACCGGGGAGGGCCAGGAGCAGGTAGCTGAGGAGTTGCAGCCCGCGGTAGCTGTTCTGGAAGGCGCCGGCGTTGCAGGTCCCCGACGAGGCGCAGTCGACGACGTCGCTCCGGTACAGCGCCAGCAGGTGCGGGCCGGTCACCGCCAGCACGCCGGCGATCACCGCCAACCCGGCTGCGGCCAGCACCGCCTGGATGCGGAACTGCCGCCAGGCGACCCAGGTCACGCCAACCGCCTCCGGACCCACCACAGGCAGAAGCCGATCAGCAGCAGGGCGACCAGCAGGAAGAGGCCCAGCTCCATCCACTGGAACGCCCAGTAGCGGCTGGCCGGCTGGTAGCTGACCAGGCTGCGGATGTGGAGCTGGTTGATGCACTGCTGGACCAGCGCGTTTGCCCCGCCGCCCGGTGCCCGTCCGGTGGGTGCCGGCAGGTTGAGGTTGGGGCAGGTGCCGGCCCCCGGGCCGATGGCGATGCCCTTCCCATTGGCCATGGGGCCGATGGCGATCTGGCCGTTGGGGCCGAAACCACCGTTCCTACCGATCACCGTCCCGGCCCCATTGATCGTCTGGTCGGACAGCGTCCAGGCGTTGGTGCCAGCGGCCGAGGCCTGGGGGTTCATCAGATTGAACGGCAGGACGGCGTGGAGCGCTTTCATGAAGTGCTCCCGGACGAAGAACGACACGCCCAGCCGGGCGGCGGCGAAGACCGCTACCGCGGCGGCCATCGCCGGCAAGGTGCGCCGGATCAGCAGGCCGAGGGTGAGCCCGAGCGCAAACGCGAATGCGGCGTAGCCGAGCGGAGCGACCCCCCGCTCACCGAAGAGGCCGACCCCGAACCGGTTCGCACCGACCAGGTCGATCAGGCTCGACCACCAGCCGACCATGAAGGTGAGCGCTCCGGTGACCGCCACGGAGGCCAGGCCGACCACCGCCACCTTCACCATCAGCCATCGAGTGCGGGAGACACTCTGGGTCCAGGCCAGCCGGAAGGTGCCGGTCTCCAGCTCCTTGGCAATCAGCGGTGCCCCCCAGAAGATGCCGGTCAGCAACGGGAGTACGGCCAGGGCCGGGGTGAGGTCGCGCAGGACGGGGTAGCGGCTGATGAAGTTCTGGGTGACCTGGTCGCAGTCGCCGGCCTGGGCGCAGGGCAGCACGGCGCTGCGGTAGAGGTGCACCAGGCTCGGCCCGGTGGCCGCCAGCGCCGCCGCGACGGCGATGAGCAGGCCCAGGACGACCAGCGCCTGCGGGCGGATCTGCCGCCACGCCAGCCAGGTCACCCCGCCGCCTCCAGCGCAGGCCGCACCGGGGCGGGGGCCGTCTGGCTCATGTACGCCAGGACCAGGTCCTCCAGGCCGACCTGCTCGACGCTCCAGGCCGGGTCGAGGATCGGCCCGGCGGTGCGGACCAGCAGCGTCGACTGCCGGTCGGTGTGGCTGGCTTCGATGACGGTCTGGCCCTCGGGCATGGTGTCGGCCTCCCGGCGGGGGCCGGTCAGCCGGCGGTGCGTCGCCAGCAGCTCCTCGACGTCGCCGGCCAGCCGCACCCGGGAACCGACGAGGACGATCAGGTAGTCGCACACCCGCTCCAGGTCCGCCACCAGGTGCGAGGAGAGCACCACCGAGACACCGTGCTCGACGACCGCCTCCATCAGCGCGGAGAGGAACTCCCGGCGGGCCAGCGGGTCCAGGCTGGCCACCGGCTCGTCGAGGACGAGGAGCACCGGCCGCTTGGCGATCGCCAGCGTCAAGGCCAGCTGCGCCCGCTGGCCGCCGGAGAGCTTGCCCGCCCGTTGCCTGGGGTCGAGGCCGAGCTGGGCGATGCGCCGGTTCGCCACGGTTTCGTCCCATCGCGGATTGAGCCTGGCGCCCAACTCCAGGTGGTCGGCGATGCTGAGGCCGGCGTAGGTCGGCGTGTCCTGGGCGACGAAGCCGACCTTGCCGAGCTGGTCGGGCCCGGTGGCCGGGGCGGCGCCGAGGACCTCGATGCTGCCGGCGGTCGGGCGCAGCAGACCGACGGCGAGGTGGAGCAGGGTGGTCTTGCCGGCGCCGTTGGGCCCGACCAGGCCGGCGACCCGCCCGGGGGGCACCGCCAGGTTGCATTCCGACAGCGCCCACCGGCGGCCGTACCGCTTACCCAGGCCTCGGGCTTCCAGGACCGGGGTTTCGCCCCGCCCTCCCGGACCGCCGGTCCCGGCGGGCTCTCGCCGCTCCGGCTGACCGAAGCGGCCCTCCACGACCGCGCTCACGCTATGTCCTCCTGGGCGGCGGCCCGAAAGCAATCACGAAAAAGCGCCTCGATCATCTCGTCGTCCAGGCCGGCGCTGCGGGCCTTGGCGAACCAGCGCTCCAGCTCCCGCCTGAGCGGCACCTGGGCGACCTGCGGGGCGCCGTTGAGCGACCGGGTGACGAAGGTGCCCACGCCGGGGCGGGCCCGTACCAGGCCGTCGTGCTCCAGCTCCCGGTATGCCTTGAGCACGGTGTTGGGGTTGATCGCCAGGCTGGCGACGACGTCCTTCACCGTTGGCAGCTGGTCGCCCTTGGCCAGCATCCCGAGCCGCAGCGCGTGGCGCACCTGATGGACGAGCTGCAGGTACGGGGAGACCCCGGAGCGGGTGTCCAGGTGGAACTCGATCACGGCCGACCTCCCTTCCAGCAATCTCGTAATCAGCTAGGTTCCTAGATAAATATGCTCCTAGTCCGGAGTGGCGTCAAACCGTCGCCTGCTGGCGCCCCCTTGGCGGAACCACACCTGGACCGGGAGGACGGCGATCCACATGTAGGGAGCGACCTGGGGGGCGACGAGGGCGACCGGGATCGAGGCCCCGAACACCGTCACCAGCGACCAGGACCGCCACAGAGCGCGCCGCAATGCCGGGGGATCCATGCTGGCGGCCAGCAGGTGGCGCTGCCGGGCGACCAGCGTCAGGATCCCGAGGAGCCCGCCGACGACCACCATGTTGGCGGCGTACAGCACCGCCGAGACCGTCTCGCCCCCGTACCGGCCCAGCACCGCCGAGGGGAACGGGAGCACGGCGATCGCCGCCAGGAAGACCAGGTTGATTGCCATCAGCCGGTCGTCCACCCGCTTGATCCGGGCGAACAGCCGGTGGTGGCCCATCCAGAAGCCGCCGATGACGAAGAAGGTCAGCGCGAAGACGTAGTAGGAGCCGGCCTCGTGCTTGAGCGCGGTCGCCAGCATGTGGACGGCCTTGCCGTGGAGGTTGGGGGCCTGGATCTGGAAGGCGACCAGGGTCATGGCGATGGCAAAGATGCCGTCTGACAGGGCCAACGTGCGACCGAAGCCGGCTTGCCCAGCCCGCTCGTCGTCTTCCACGATCGGATGCTACCGGGTTGGCGGGCGCGGTCCCGGGTGGCACCCCGGGCGTGACCCGCTCAAGCGGTCACAAAACCCTGACCAGCGGCACAGGAAGCTGCCAGTCGGGCTACAGGACGGTCTCTTTTACTTTCGGTCGTGACCCCGAACGCCCCCCGGCCCGCGTACCGTCCACGGCCCCAGTGCCAGCTCCGGCCTCGCTGCGGACCGGACCGGGCGACCACACCAAGGGAGGCAGGCAGATGGCTCTGAGCGCGCTGGAACCGACAACCGGAGCCCAGCCCAGCCCCCAACCCCCGGCCCCGCCGCAGCGGCGGTGGAGCCGCAAGGTCATCGCCCTCGTAGGCGCCGCCGCGGTGGTGGTCGCCGCTGGGATCGGCGTGCTGATCTGGGCGCTCACCCGGTCCACGACGCCGTCGTCGCCGGTGACCGTCACCACCCAGAGCACCACAGTGACCACCGGGACCATGCAGCAGACCGTCGCCGCCTCCGGGACCATCGAACCGGCCAGCGAGGCCAGCCTCGACTTCACCGTCCCGGGCAAGGTCACCGCAGTCGACGTCGCGGCCGGCCAGACGGTCACCGCCGGCCAGACGCTGGCGAGCATCGACCCCACGGCGCTCCAGGACCAGGTGAACGCCGCCCAGGAGACGTTAGCGGCGGATCAGGCCCGGCTGTCGAGCGACCAGTCATCCGGGGCGTCGGCCAGCGCCGTCGACTCCGACGAAGCCCAGGTCACCTCGGCCGGGGCCCAGCTGACGACTGCCCAGGACAACCTCGCCGCCGCCAACCTGACCTCGACGGTCACCGGGACGGTCGCCTCGGTCAACCTGACCGTCGGCCAGCAGGTGTCGGCCAGCGGCGGAGGGGGCGGCGGCGGGAACGGGAGCGGGTCGTCCGCCAACTCCTCCAGCGCCCAGGTGGTCGTCGTCTCGACCAACAGCTACTCGGTGGCGACGACCGTTGACGACACCGAGGTCGGCCAGATCGCCACCGGCGACGAGGCGATCATCACGCCGAGCGGGTCGACCACCCAGGTCTTCGGGACGGTCTCGTCGGTGGGGCTGATCGCCTCCTCCAGCGGCGGGGTGGCGACCTTCCCGGTCGACATCGCCATCGGCGGGTCGCCGAGCGGGCTGTACGCCGGGTCATCGGCGACCGTCGCCATCGTGGTCAAGCAGGTGACCGGGGCGATCGAGGTGCCGACGGCAGCGATCAGCTACAGCAACGGCAACCCGATGGTCACCAAAGTGGTCAACGGCCGCCATGTCCCGACCCCGGTGACCACCGGGATCACCGCCAACGGCAACACCCAGATCACCAGCGGCGTGGCCTCCGGCGACGTGGTCCTGGAGCAGGTCGTCAAGTTCAACCGCTCCACCACGACCGGCGGCGGCACGCTCTTCGGTGGGAACCGCACCGGCGGCGGCGGGCGGTTCGGTGGTGGCGGGGCGGGGAGTGGCGGCGGCGGGATCCAGGTCTTCCCCGGTGGGGGCGGGGGCGT
>DAIQBQ010000096.1:0-9760 GCA_036781065.1 Actinomycetota bacterium | reverse complement strand
CCCCCCGGACGACCCTCCGGGCGGCAAGGAGGCTGGCGGGGGTCCGGAACCCCGGCCTCGCCAACTCCGCGGGGGCTACAGCGTCCACGGGTCCGGCTCCCAGACGCTGCGGCGGAACTGGAGGGCCTCGGCGACCTGCCGCTCCCCCACCTCGGCAACCCCGTCGAGGTCGGCGATCGTGCGCGCCACCCGCAACAACCGGTGGTGGGCGCGGGCCGACGTCGGCTGTGTCGCCATCGCCCGGCGGAGGAAGGCGGTGGTGCCGGCGTCCAAGGCGCAGGCGTCCTCGAGGTCGCCGTCGGGCAGCGACTGGTTGAGCGCCTTGGCCCGGCGGAGCTGGGCGGCCCTGGCTGCAAGCACCCGGGCGCGGACCGACGCCGACGGCTCCGAGGGCTCGAGATCCAGCAACTCCTCCTCGCTGAGGGCGGCGGCCTCCACCTGGAGGTCGATCCGGTCAAGCAGCGGCCCAGAGAGCCGGGAGCGGTACGCCTCCAGCCGCCCGGTCGAGCAGGTGCAGGTACCGCCCTTGTGGCTCTCCGGCCGGCACAGGCACGGGTTGGCGGCGGCCACGAGGGCACAGTGGGAAGGGAACCGCACCGTCCCCGCCCGGCGGGCGATGCTGACCGTGCCGTCCTCGAGCGGCTGGCGGAGCGCGTCGAGCACCGTGGAGCCGAAGAGCGGGGCCTCGTCCAGGAACAGCACTCCCCGGTGGGCCAGCGAGACCTCGCCCGGCCGGGCAACCGGGCTGCCGCCCCCGATCACCGCGGCGGCTGAGGCGTGGTGGTGCGGCGCCCGGAACGGCCGGGCGGCAACCACCGGCTGCTGCTCGGTCAGCAGCCCGGCGACCGACCAGACATGGGTGACCTCGAGCGCTTCGTCGACGCTCAGCGGCGGGAGGATCCCCGGCAGCCGGCGGGCGAGCATCGTCTTGCCCGACCCGGGCGGGCCGACCATCAGCAGGTTGTGCCCGCCGGCGGCGGCGATCTCCAGCGCCCGCCGGGCCAGCGCCTGGCCACGGACCTCCGCCAGGTCGGGCTGGGCGGCGGCCCCTTTCGCCAGGAAATCCTCCAGGGCCGGGCGACTGGCCACCGCCAAACGGCACCCGCGGGCCACCTCGACCGCCTCCCGGAGCGTCGCAACCCCGAAGACCCGGGCGCCGGGCACCAGCGCCGCCTCGTTGCTGTTTCCCGCTGGCACGACCAGGCTCTGCGCACCGCGGTCGCGGGCGGTCAGCGCGGCGGCCACCGCGCCCCGGATCGGCCGGAGCGTTCCGTCGAGCGCCAGTTCGCCGACGAAGACGTGCCGGGCGACCGCCTGCTGGGTCAGGCCGCCGACCTCGCCCCAGGCGGTGAGAACGGCGACGGCCAGCGGGAGGTCGAGCAGCGAGCCGTCCTTGCGCAGGTCGCCCGGGGCGAGGTTGGCGGTGATCCGGGCCTCCGGCCAGGTGTACCCGGCGTTCTTGACCGCGGCCCGGACCCGCTGCCGGGACTCCCGGACCCCGACGCTGGGCAGGCCGATGATCCGCACGTCGGGGAGGCCGGACTCGATCTGCACCTCGACCTCGACCGCCCGGGCCTCCAGCCCCACCAGCGCAACCGACGAAACTTTGGCGAACATGTGCACACCGTAACGATGCCCACCGACAAAAACCGCCCGGTCTTTCGAGACTGGGAAAAAATCGGGCGTGGATCTGCGGGGGGCGACGAGAGGTCAGCTTGCGGAGACCTGCGACCAGCCGTTGACGCCGTCGGTCGAGACGTAGATCAGCCGGTCCGATCCCACCGCGTAGATCCGGCCCCCGGAAGCGGACAGCCCGTTGACGTCGTTGCGCAGCGAGGTCGGCGCCCAGGCCTGGCCTCCGTCGGTCGAGACGAACACGCCGCCGACCGTCCCGACGAACAGCTCCTGGGGATTGGCCGGGTCGACCAGCAACGCCTGGACGGGGATGCGGTCGAGGAGCTGCCAGGTCGCCCCCCCATCCTGGGTCCGCCACAACCCTGAAACCGGGCCGCCGAGAAATATGGTCTGCGGGTTGGCGGGAGACAGAGCCAAGGCCAGGATCCCTGACGGCTGCGAGCGGCCGGCCGGGAGGACGGACCGGGTCCCGTCCGGCGCGAGATGGGTGATCGTCGTCCCGTCCAGCACATCGACGCTGCCGTCCTGCCCGGCTCCGATGACCGTCCCCTTGACCGCGGCGATGTTCGTGAACGCTCGGAGGTCGGTCGTCGAGCGCAGCTCGCCACCGGTGAGCACATAAGCGGTCGAGTTGCTCGAGGCCACCGCCACCAGCTCCGAAGGGAGGTGGGCGACCGACCAGGTCTTGCCGTCCGGGCTCGCCGCCAGCCCCCCGGTCGTCCCCACCAGGAACCCGGAGGGGAGCGCCGCGAGCGAGGCGACCGGATCGGTCCCGGGCACTGAGTCGGGATTGCCCCCGGAGGCGATCAGGACGAAGACCAGGGCGACCACGAAGATCACCCCGACCGAGACCCCGACCAGGGCAACGCTACGGAACCGGGTGACGCCGGCCAGGCCGGGAGGCCGCTGGTACGGCGACCCCCCGGGGAGATCTTCCGACGGGTCCGCCGAAGCCTCGTCCGGTAAGCCCGCCGGAGCCTCGTCTGGTAAGCCCGCCGGGGCCTCGTCCGGAAGGTCCGCCGAAGCCTCGTCCGGTAGGCCGGCCGGAGCCTCGGGAACCTCGCCGCCGTCGTCTTCGCTCATCTAGAACGCCGACGCCAACCGCTCGACCGAGATCCCGCTCTCGCCGATGACCACCGACACCACATCGAACCGGCACTGCCGGAACCGGGGCCGCTCGATCGCCAGGTAGGCGTCGGCCACCCGCCGCAGCTGCTGCTGTTTGCGCCAGTCGACGCCCAGGGCGGGTGCCACGAAGGCCGGGGCCCGGCGGGCCTTGACCTCGACGAATGCGAGCAGGTCGCCCTGCCGGGCGACGATGTCCAGCTCCCCCATCTGCCGCCGCCAGTTCCGGTGCAACACCGTCCAGCCCTCCCGTTCCAGCAGGGCGGCCGCGGCGTCCTCCCCGGCCCGCTGCACCACCCGCCGATCCGCACCCGGCCCCATGGCTGTACCGCTACCAATGCGCTGACGCGACGATCCAGCGGTTGTAGGCTCGCGGCATGATCCCCGCCGCCCAGACAATGCCGGAGACCATCGAACGCCCCGGGCAGGGCGAAGAGACCCAGGGCCAGTTCCCCTGGATCGTCATCGTGTGGAACGACCCGATCAACCTCATGTCGTACGTAGTCTTCGTGTTCCAGAAGCTGTTCGGGTACTCGCGGGAGAAGGCGACCAAACTCATGCTGGACGTCCATCATCGCGGGCGGGCCGTCGTATCGTCGGGCCCCCGGGAGAAAGCGGAGATGGACGTCTACCGGCTCCACGCCCACGGCCTCTGGGCAACCATGAGCCAGGACCGTTGATCGGGGGCAGCTGATGTTCCGGCGACGCCGGGGCCAGATCCGCCTCGCCGTCGGCGAGGAAGAGGCCGAGTTGCTGAAGAAGGTGATCGGCGAGTACCTGGAACTGCTCGAGGCCGAGCGGGACCCTGGCGACCCGGTGATGGCCCGGCTCTTCCCCAGCGCCAGCCTCGACGACCCGGCGCTCGCCGAGGACTACCGGGAGCTGGCGACCTCCGACCTGGACGCCCACAAGCGCGCCACCGCCAAGCTGGCCCTCGACTCGCTCGACGGCGACCGCCGGGAGCCACTCGGCGACGCTCAGCAGGAGGCCTGGCTGGTGGTGCTGACCGACCTCCGGCTGGCCATCGGCGTCGGGCTCGGGGTGACCGAGGAGACCATGGAGGCGCTGCCGGATCCCAACGACCCTGCGCAGTGGCCGATGGCGGTGATGCATTACCTGGCCTCGCTGCAGGAGACGTTGGTCCAGGCCCTGCAGGGCTGAGCGCCGACCCGGGACCCGGCTCAGCTGGTCAGGTCCTCCAACGGGTCGACCGGCTTGTCCGGGTGCTTCAGCTCCTCGATGTTGACGTCCCGGAACGTGCGGACCTTCACCTGGGACACGAAGCGGGTGGGCCGGTAGACGTCCCAGACCCAGGCGTCGGTGAGCGAAACCTCGAACCAGGTGTCGCCGCCGGTCTCGTGCTGGCTGACCTCGTAGCCGTTGCACAGGTAGAACCGGCGGGCGGTCTCGACGACGTAGCGGAACATCGGCAGCACGTCCCGGTACTCGCGGTAGAGGGCGAGCTCCAGGTCGGTCTCGTAGCGCTCCAGGTCTTCCGCACTCATGGGCGATCCCCCTTTTCCCCACCATATCCGGCCGCCGTCACCGTCGCTACGGGCAGCAGCCGCCCCGGGACTCCCTCCTCCTCCAGCTTGCGGATCGGTGCGTAGAAGCGCCGGTGGACCGGGCAGGGCCCGTAGGCCGACAGGCCCCACAGGTGCCGCGGCGCCGGGTAGCCCTTGTTCTCCTCGAAGGCGTAGCTCGGATAGAGGGCCGCCAGGTCGGTCATCAGGCGGTCCCGGGCGACCTTGACGACGATCGAGGCGGCGGCAATCGAGACCGACTCGCAGTCGCCGCGCACCACCATCCGGGCCGTCGGGCCCACGAAGTTCCACTTGCCGTCCACGAGGAACACGTCCGGCGACACCGCCATCGCCCCGACCGCCCTCGCCGCGGCCCGGCGGATCGCCTCGGAGAGGCCGACCTCGTCGATCTCGGCCGGCCAGGCCAGGCCGATGCCATAGCCGAGCGCTCGCTCGCGGACCCGGGCGGCGAGCCACTCGCGCCGGGGCGGGTCGAGCAGCTTGGAGTCGCGCAGCTTGTAGATCCGCTCGCCGGGCGCCAGCACGACCGCCCCCACTGCCACCGGCCCCGCCCAGGCACCGACCCCGACCTCGTCGATGCCCCCGACCAGCCGGGCGCCGGCTGCGAGGGCCGCCTGCTCCAGGTGCCGCCCGGGGACCGGCCGGGTCCGGGCGACCTCGCCCTTCTTGAGATAGGTGCGGGTCCGGTAGGTGGCCTTGTACGCCATGGGCTCACATTATGGGACCGGCCCGAGGGGCCGGTTAGAAGAAGTGGAACCGGTTCAGCGGCCAGATCCGCACGAAGGCCTCGCCGACCACGCTGGAGACCGGGATCGTGTTGAAGACCCTCGAGTCATCTGAGTCGCCGCGGTTGTCGCCCATGACGAACAGCCGGTGGGGAGCGACGGTGATCGGGCCGAAGTTCGGCATCGAGGAGGGCAGCCGGGCATTGGCGTCCAGGTATGGCTCATTGACCGCCTTCCCGTTCACATAGAGCTTCGCGTTCTTGATCTGGAGCGTGTCGCCTCCTACGGCGACCACCCGCTTGATGAAGTCCCGTTCGGTCGACGGGAGCCCGATCGCCTCCTTGATGGAGTTGATGAAGCCGCCGAACCCGGTCGGCGGGACCGGGGCGTCGGTGACGTTGGGCGGTGCCACGAAGACCACGATCTGGCCCCGCCGCGGGCTCCCGAAGTCGTAGACGAACTTGGAGACCAGGACCCGGTCGTTGATCAGCAGGGTGTTCTCCATCGACCCCGACGGGATGTAGAACGCCTGCACCACAAAGGTCTTGATCAGCAACGCGATGGCGATGGCGACCACGATCAGGATGGGGAGCTCCTTCAGGAAGCTCATCCCCTCGCCCTTGCCCGCGACCGGGCCGGCGGAGCGACGGCCTTCGCCAAAGGAACTCAACCGGCCGCCTTCCCTGGAATCCTGCAACGCTAGACGCGCTTTTCCTTGACCTTGGCCGCCCGTCCCACCCGGGTGCGGAGGTAGTAGAGCTTCGCCCTCCGGACGTCGCCGTGGGACACGATCTCAAGCTTGGCGATCATCGGTGAGTGGACCGGGAAGGTGCGCTCGACACCGACGTTGTTGAACGAGATTTTCCGGGCCGTGAAGGTCTCCCGCACCGAGGAGCCCTGCCGGCGGATCACGGTGCCTTGGAACACCTGGATCCGCTCCTTGCCACCCTCGCTGACCCGTACGTGCACCTTGACGACGTCGCCGGGCCGGAAATCGGGAAGGTCCTCTCGGAGCACCGGTCGCAAGAGGGCGTCAGTCTTCTCCATCGCTACTCCTTCGCGAAACATGGGCGTAAGGCGGGGGACCGCCTATGCCTGGAGCCTCCGGGGCGACTGGGCGAAGTGTCCTGACGCGTCCCAACCCGGGGAACGATCTTCGAACCTGCCCAGGTTCGGGGCACCGATCAGCCGAGGTCGTCCCGATGATAACAGAGCGCTACCCGGGTGGTGCGCTTCGCCCAGCTTGCTCCCAGGAGGCAACGAGGCGGCGCTCGTCGTCGGTGAGGTTGGCGGCCGCCAGCAGGTCGGGGCGGAGCTCGAAGGTGCGGCGCAGCGCCTGTTCCCGGCGCCAACGGGCGACCTGGCCATGGTCGCCCGAGAGCAGGACGGCAGGGACCTGCTTGCCGCAGAACTCGGCAGGCCGGGTGAACTGCGGGTACTCCAGCAGACCCCCGGTCGCCGAGGAAAAGGACTCCTCGTCCAGCGACTCCTCGTTGCCCAGGACCCCGGGTACCAGCCGGGCGACCGCCTCGATCAGGCACAGCGCCGCCGCCTCCCCGCCGGCGAGGACGAAGTCGCCGATCGAGATGCGCTCGGCGGCGGCGAGGCCTGGCACCCGGTCGTCGATGCCCTCGTAGCGCCCGCAGATGACCAGCAGATGCTCCTCGGCGGCCAGCTCGGAGGCCAGCGCCTGGTCGAAGCGCCGCCCGGCGGCGGCCATCAGGAGGACCCTGCTCGCCGGCTGCCGCAAGGATCCGACCGCCGCCAGCAACGGCCCGGGGGCCATCACCATGCCCGCTCCCCCGCCGAACGGCTGGTCGTCGACCTTGCGGTGCGGGCCGATCCCCCACTGCCGGAGGTCGTGGAGGCCCACGGCGACGATCCCGGATTCGATCGCCTTCCCCAGCAGGCTGACCTTAAGCGGGGAAGAGAACAGCTCGGGGAAGATCGTGACGACGTCGAAGCGCACCTTAGCCGCTGCCCTCGACCGGTTCCGGGCGCTCGGCGAACAGCCCGGCGGGCGGGTCGACGGTCACCCGGCCCGCGGCCAGGTCGACCGCGACCACGATCCCCCTGGCCGCCGGGACCAGCACCGGCCCCGCCGGGGTGTCGACCTCCCACACGTCCTGCTCTGCCCGGGCGAGCACGCCACTGATCACGCCCAGCCTGCGGCCGCCGGCATCGTGCACCGCCAGACCGGCGAGGTCCCGTTCCCAGTAGGCGCCGTCTGGGAGGTCTGGCCGCTCCTCGCCGCCGGCGAAGACCAGCAGCCCGCGCAGCGCCTCGGCGGCGGTGCGGTCGAGTGGCGGCTGGAAGCCGACCAGAAGCCGGCCGGGCTGCTGGGGGCGGGAGCTGCCGACGACCATCTCCCTGGCTCCGGCGGGTTCCCGGCCGATGTACACGATCGAACCGGGGCGGAAGCGGCCGGGGTTCTCGGTATACGGGCGGACGGCCACCTCGCCCCGGACGCCGTGGGCCTTCAGGATCTCCCCGACCAGCAGGTCGGGGAGGCCCCCTACCTCAGTCGTTGATCTCGACGAGGGCGTTGCGGTCCTCCTTGGCGGCGGCCGCCTTGACCACGGTGCGGATCGCCCGGGCGACCCGCCCGCTGCGCCCGATCACCCGGCCGACGTCGTCGGGGTGCAGGAACAGGTCGTAGACCACCGTGCGCCCCGAGTCGTCCTCTTCGACGCGGACGTCGTCGGGGTACTCCACCAGCCACGAGACGATGTACTCCAGCGTCTCCCGGGATCCCACGGCGGAGGGTTGCTTAGGAGTGCCGGGCGGCCGGCTTGGGCTGGCGCTCGACGACCCCGCTGACCTCCAGGAGCCGGGAGACCGCCTCAGTGGGCTGGGCGCCCTTGCCGATCCAGGCAAGCGCCCGGTCCCCGTCGATGGTGATGGCCGACGGGTCGGTGCCCGGGTTGTAGCTACCGATGTTCTCGATGAACCGCCCGTCCCGAGGGGAGCGGCTGTCGGCGACGACCACGCGGTAGGTGGGGGCGCCCTTCTTGCCGATGCGGCGAAGCCTGATCTTGACCATGGCAGCGAGTGTACCAGGTGGGTGGCCATCCCCCGTTGCCCGTCCGGCGCGGTGAGAATTCGCCGGGATCAGCGAACACTCACCGCGCCATGGACGGGCCCCGGGGCTACAGCGCGATGATCGGGGCGGCGCCCGCCAGGAAGAAGGCGTCGATGCCCCTCGGCTCTGGGACGCCGAGGAAGCAGCCGACCGTCGGCCCGCACGGCAGGACCTGGAACGTCGCCGTGAACTGGCCCACGCTGTTCGCGTTGACCACCACCCTGTTGCCGGTCAGGCAGGGGTCCCGCGGAGCGATCCAGGAGGTCACCGAGCACTCCTCGACCGTGTACGAGGAGTTCGGCGCCCACCCTATGCCCGAAATCCTGATGCTCTGGCCGGCGCCGACAAGGGGCTGGCTGGGCACAATCGCCGGGGATTCGCGGGTCAGCGTGACCGTGGACGACTGTGCCGTGGCTCCGCCGTTCACCGGTGTGAACTCGGCGGAGAGGGTGGCGTCGCACGGGACGCTCAGGCCGGGCGGGAACTGCGCCGGCGCGTTGTAGTCACTGAGGGTCGCCACGGGCACCAGGCGGATGAGTGGCGGGTTCGCCAGCGCTACGGCCAGGTCGACCCGGATCTGGTGCGCCCGGCCGGTGAAGCCGAGCGGGAGGGGCGCCGTGGGTGACGGCGGAAAGAATCGGGAGGCTTCGACGGTCTGGCCGGGCAGCAAGGTCCCCGATCCCGAGGCGGACCCGGCGCTACACCCTACGACGCTCAGTACCGAGTGGAAGCTGTTGCCGTTGACCTCCCCCACGAAGGTCTGGTTGGGATCAATCGGCTGGATGATGGGCTGGGCGAAGGCGGCGAGGCCGGGAGCGCTCGCCACAGCGACGGCGGCGGCCACCACCCCCATCCGGATGAGTCTCTTCATATGCATCTCCCTTCGCGTGAATTGGACCAAAACGGATACGCCCGAAGGCGATGTGTCGTGATCGGCCGATCTTGACGTAGGGACAGCGTTCGAAGTGACGCGATGGATACGGCTTCGCTATGTGATCTTTGCGTGAAGAGGCGAGGTTTGAAGCCTGACCCACACCCTGTGTGGCTGTGGCTTCAAACCTCGCGGGTGCCGGCCAGGTCAGAGGCCAGGGAAGCCCGGCGGCAGGCCCATCGAGGCGCCCCGGCCCTTCTTCTTGCCGCCTCGGGTGAACTGCCGCATCATCTTGCGGACCTGGTCGAACTGCTTCAGCAGCTCGTTGACCTCGCGCACCTGGGTCCCGGATCCCTTGGCGATCCGGGCGCGGCGGCTCCCCCCGATCAGCCGGGGGTCGGCCCGCTCCCTGGGCGTCATCGAGCGGATGATCGCCTCCAGCTTGGCCATGTCCTTCTCTTCGATCTGCGCCGAGTTCAGCCGCCCCATCCCGGGGATCCCGGGCAGCATCTTGACCAGGCTGGCGATGCCGCCCATCTTGCGCACCTGCTGCATCTGGGCGAGGAAGTCCTCCAGCGTGAACTGGGCCTCCAGGATCTTGCGGGCCTGAATTTCCGCCTCCTCCTGGGAGACTGCCGCCTCGGCCTTCTCGATCAGGGTCAGGACGTCGCCCATGCCGAGGATCCGCGAGGCGATGCGGTCCGGGTGGAAGGGCTCCAGATCTCCCAGTTTCTCGCCGATACCGGCGAACTTGATCGGCTGCCCGGTCACGGTGACC
>DAIQBQ010000095.1:0-9778 GCA_036781065.1 Actinomycetota bacterium | reverse complement strand
CCCCGGCCCCGCCCACCACCACCCCAGTTCAGGGGCCGCCCCAAACGCCGCCCCAAGGGCTCCCACCCGCGGCCCGGCAGCTACCCCCGGTTGCCCCGCCCCCCGCAACGGCGACCCCCGGCATAACGCCGGCCCCCGGCATAACGCCGGCCCCCGGAACGACGTCGCCCGGCACAACGTCGCCCCCCCGCGGAGCGCTGACTCCTACGGCTGCCGGCGACTCGTGGACCACGGCACCCGCCTCACCCGAGTCCGACGACGAGGTGCGGGACATCCCCGGCCTGTTCCGCGACCCGTACAA
The DNA here is from genome assembly GCA_036781065.1 of Actinomycetota bacterium. Taxonomy (GTDB): domain Bacteria; phylum Actinomycetota; class CADDZG01; order JAHWKV01; family JAOPZY01; genus DAIQBQ01. The sequence continues at coordinate 9,477 of DAIQBQ010000095.1, read as the reverse complement.
GGAGACCTCTGCCCGTCACGCGGCGGAAGCCAAGGAGCTACAGGAGGCGGACCGCAAGCGGCGCCAGGCGCTGCAGGAGTCGATCTGGGGACCCGCCCGCTTCGCCGCGCCGACACCAACCGAGCCGGGGTTCAAGCCGCCCCCAGCAGCTCCGACCCATGTCGAGCCGGCCTGGAGCGACCTGCCCAGCCTTTCCGGCACGGCGCCAGCGCCGCCCACGGGCCACCCGGAAGACACCCGGAGCGCTCCCAGTGACCGCACCGGCGCTCCCAGCCGCACCGGTACGCCACGACGCCTCGGGGGCGGTGGCGCCCGCTCTCGCCCCGACGAGCGGCCCGAAGCGGGACGCAACAGCGCCCCCCCGCCGGCCGCTCCGCCGAAGATCCCTGCCGACTGGGCCGGGGGTGGGCCACCGCGGTCCCGCCCGCCAGGTCGACCTCGTGTGCTCCGGGGCAAATCGCCGGTGATGGTCATCGTCGGCTGCGCGGTCGCCGTGCTGGCGGCGGCGCTGTACTTCCACAAGCCGTCGAAGCCGACCAAGCCCCTCGCTCAGCACACGGCCCATCCCGTCCCATCGGCCTCCGCCCCCTCGGCGGGCGACGTTTCCGGCTTCACGCTGATCAAAGTCGGCTCCCCGGGGCAGGTGGGCTCGAGCGGCCCGGTCACCCTCGACACCCTGGGCGTCAGCACCAAGGCGCTGCCCAACGTCCAGGCGGAGGCGTTCCCGGAGCAGCCGGTCGCTGTCCGCGGCGGGGCGGCGGTGATTGAAGGCGGGACGGCATACCTGATCTCGGGCGTCAACACCCCCCCGGTCAACCTCGGTCCCGCCGACCACCTCTTTCCCGCTGCCACCAACGCGTTCGTTGGTGTCTACCGGGCGGGCAGTGGGGGGCAGTCACCCACGGTGCAGATGGTGGCGGTCACCGGGTCGGTCACTAGTTCGCCGAGCTCCACCTTCCCAGCGGGCTGGCAGCCGGTCGCCCAGGCGAGCACCGGGATCGTCATCTCCAAGTCTCAGAACGGCAACCTCGCCCTCGCGCTCTGGCAGCCCAGCACCACCCCGGGCGGCACGGTGCTGAAGCAATGGGGCCCGGCGCGGTCGGTCATCGACGTGTCGGGGAACGAGGTGGCCTGGCTGGACGCCAGCGGGTGTGACCCCCAAGGCGAATGCCCGCTGCACATCACCAGCCTGTCGACCTTCGCCGATGCCATCGCCCACCCCCCTCCCGGCTACACCGGCTTCCTGGCGGCGGGGGCGTTCTCGCCGGAGAACGCCGGCAGCCTGGCGATGCTCGTCTACGACGCCAGCAGCGGGTTCGCCCAGGCGAGGCTCGCCCTGGTCCAGACGACCACGGCGACCGCGGCGGCGGACTGGGTTGCCACCCTGCTCCCGCAGTCCGAGGTGACTCCAGGCAACGACATCCCGGGTCATGTCGCCTGGACGCCCGACGGCGCTCGCATCCTGTTCGCCGGCGGCTCAGGGCCGATCGAGGAGTTCGCCCTCGGCGATACCCAGTCCTTTCAGACGACGGCGCAGGCGTCGTACGCGTTCACGCTTTACTGACGGAGGGCGCTCCAGACGGAGGGATGGATTAGCGTCAGGTCAGGATGTCCACCGGCGTCCCCAGCGGGACGGCGTGCAGCAGCTGGGCGAAGTCGGTTGGCCTCATCCGCACGCACCCGTGCGAGGCGCGGGTCCCGATGATGCTCGTGTCGGTCCACCCGTGGATCCCCGCCCGGCCCCCTCCGGGCCAGTTGCTCAGCACCGGCGAGAACCCGGAGAGGGCGAAGATCCCCGGAGTGTACGGGGCGCCGAACGGCTCGCTCGCCCAGACGTAGAAGCGTCCATACGGCGTCGGTGTCGATGGGGCACCGACGGCCACCCGGAACGCCTTCACTAAGGTGCCGCCCACGTAGTACTCGAGCCGGAATTGCGATTGGTAGACCCGGATGTAGTCGGGGTCCTGGCGGACCGATACCCCCGCCGCCTGGATCCAGCCCTCGGAGCCGTTGGGCTTGACCGGGAGCTCTACCTCGTACCAGCCGGGAACCGAGGAGTCGACGACCAGGAGCGGCTCGGTCTGACCCATCCCATTGACGCTCGGGACGTCGGCCAGGACCGTGCCGACCGCCGGCGCCCCGTACACCGGGATCGTCGAGGCCTGGACGTCGGCGACCAGCGACATCGTTGGGACCGGGATCGACTCCGTCGGCGGCGGTGGTACGGGTGGGACGCCGGTCGGCGCCGGCGAGGAGGCTGCCTCGGTTGGCCGTGTGGTGACCGAGACCGTGTGCCGTGAGGCGTTCTGGTGCCAGAGGTAGACGTCGGTGGCCAGTCCCCCCAGGACGACGACCGCCGTCCCGATGACCAGGATCCGTCCGAGAAGTCGCTTCCGAGTCGCGGGCACTGGCGTCATGTGTTCCTCACCATTGAATAGCCCGCACCGCTCCAAGGCAATCGGCAATTCGGCGTGAGCGGGAAGACCAGCGGTACATCGGACCAATCGGTAACGCCCTTTGCGCCATCCTTGACGCCGCCCCGGTCCCGCGGCACAGTAGTGGTGGGGCCGCGAGAAGCAAGGTTTCACAGGCGATTCCCAGCAATTTCTCGGGAGGCCTTCACCTACGCGCGGCAACATGAAGTCCATGGGCGACCAGCCGCCGTCGCACCAGAACCCCACGGGCGGGCCGTGGCCACGAGCCGTACCGCCCTATTCGCCGCCGCCCGGAGGACAGCCGCCCGGAGGGCAGCCGCCTGCGCCCGGGGACTACCCACCGGCACCGCCGGGCGAAAGCCGCCTGCTCCTGTCCCGGTGGACCAAGCGCGTCGCCTGGATGGGGGTGGCCGCCACCGGAGTCTTCTCGCTCGTCGCCGCCCGCGCCGTCCCGGGCCGCTCGGCGACCCCCAGCTCCGAGAACACCCCCGGGCCCCAGGTCAGCGCGCCGAGCGGTGAGACGTCGTCCACCGGCGGGTCGGTGCTGCAGCCGGCGACCGAGTTGCCCCAGCCGAGCACCCGGCAGCCCTACGTCCGCTCCGGCGGTTCGTAGACCAGGCGGAAGCGGGACCGAACCGTGGCCCGGCCCAACCTCCATACCGGAGCGAGCCCCGCTGTTCAAAGTTTCCAGGCGCTCGGGACGACCGCAGTGATCGTCGTCGCCGATCCGGCGGCGCTGCGCACCGTGCACTCGATCGTAACCGGGCTGACCGCCGACCTCGACCGTGCCTGCAGCCGGTTCCGGGACGACTCCGAGCTCTCCGCCCTGAACGCCACGCCGGCGACACCGGTCGAGGTGTCCCCCCTGCTCCTCGACGCGGTCGAGGTCGCCCTGCGGGCCGCCCGGATTACCGGGGGCCGGGTCAGCCCCACGGTCGGCACGGCGATGCGCCTGATCGGCTATGACCGGGACTTCTCGCAGATCGCCCGCGGGGCTCGCACGGTTGACCCCGACGCCAGCGGGCCGATGGCGCCGGTGATCCGGATCCGGCCGGTGCCCGGGTGGCGGATGGTCGTTGTCGACCGGGCGGCATCGACGGTGCGGATCCCGCCCGGGGTCGAGCTCGACCTGGGGGCCACAGCCAAGGCGCTCTGCGCCGACCGGGCGGCCGCCGCCGCCTCGGCCGCCACCGGCGTCGGCGTCCTGGTGAGCCTAGGGGGGGACATCGCCGTCGCCGGGAGCACCCCCGAGGGCGGTTGGGTTATCCGGGTGACCGACGACCACGCCGCCCGGGCCGGACGTGCCGACGACCACGCCGGTCAGGCCAATGCTGCCAATGGCGGTCAGGCGGACGCCAGCGACGCCGCCGGTCAGACGATCAGCCTCAGCTCGGGCGGGCTGGCGACCTCATCGACCACCGTCCGGCGCTGGGCCGGCCCGCCCCGGCCCGGCGACACCAGGCCGACGACCGTTCACCACATCATCGACCCGTCGACCGGCGCGCCGGCTGCCGGAGGGTGGCGGACGGCCAGCGTGGTTGCCGCCAGCTGCGTCGACGCCAACATCGCCAGCACAGCGGCGATCATCCTCGGCCCGCAGGCGCCATCCTGGCTGGAGGAGCGCGGTATGGCGGCCCGGCTGGTCGCCGATGACGGGAGCGTTACCCGGGTTGCCGGATGGCCCGCCGGTCCGGAGGACGACCCGGAGCCGAACCCAGGTGGGGGCGCCCGGCCGGTGGCGGTGGGCGGCCGGACCCGGCTCGGCTTCGAGCCCAGGGGCCCCGGCGATCCCGGGAGGGGGAGGGCCTCCTGAGCGGGAAGGCCTTGTGGTACCTCACCCGAGGGACCGGGGTCGTCGCCCTGCTCCTGCTCACGCTCAGCCTCGTCCTCGGCATCCTTGAGGTCCGCCGCTGGGCGCGGCCGGGCTGGCCCCGGTTCCTGACCGCCGGCCTGCACCGCAACGTCTCGCTGCTGTCGGTCGCCTTCGTCGCCGCCCATGTCGCCACCTCGGTGCTCGACCGCTACGCCCCCATCGGCTGGCGCGCCGGCTTCCTGCCCTTCACCTCGTCCTACCGCCCGGTGTGGCTCGGTCTCGGCACGGTCGCCTTCGACCTGATGGTGGCCCTGGTCATCACGAGCCTGGCGCGGACGAAGATCGGGTATCAGGCCTGGAAGGTCATTCACTGGACCTCCTACGCCTGCTGGCCGGCGGCCCTGATCCACTCGATCGGTACCGGCAGCGATACCCGCCAGCCGTGGCTGCTGGCCGTGCTGCTGGCCTGCCTCGCCGCCGTGCTGGCCTCGATCGGGTGGCGCCTGGTCTCGGGGGCCCCGGAGACCGCCGGGGCGCGCGCCGTCACCGCGGTGGCCGCCGTCGTGGCCCTCGGGGTGCTGTTCGGCTGGACGGTGGCCGGCCCGCTCCAAGCCGGCTGGGCGGCCCGGGCGGGCACACCGCCCGACCTGCTCGGCTCGCCGGCGACGTCTGGGGCGGCGACGTCTGGGGCGGCGACGTCTGGGGCGGCGACGCCGACTGCCGGAGGGGCCTACGCCCCGGGCCTCACGCCGCCGTTCACGGCACAGCTCTCCGGGACCACCGCGCAGACGCCCGGGGCGGTGGGCGGCGGCTCCGTCGAGGTGTTCATCGACGGGTCGCTCACCGGGGGCGCTACCGGCCGCCTCGACGTCACGATCTCCGGCACCCCGCTCGCCGGGGGCGGCGTCGATATGGACTCGAGCGCGGTCAGCGTCGGGACCGCCGGCCACCAGGACCTCTACCAGGGCCAGCTTTCCTCGCTGAACGGGTCGAGCTTCGTCGCGCAGGTCAGCGACGGCTCGGGCAACGCCATGACACTGACCGGCACGCTGGCAATCGACCGGCGCGATGGCACCGTTGCCGGGACGGTAACGGCGGCGCCGGGCCGTTCATAGGGTGCACATGGAGTGAATCACGCCCCGACCAAGGGCGTTTCCGGGGTGGCAAAAACCGATAGGTGGCGAGCCCGCCGCATGGTCGCGGCGGCGAACGACAAGGAGCCAATTTTGTTGGCTCGCCGGCCTCGGCCGAAAACCGCCCGGATTTGTCGGTACCCCTTCGTAGACTCCTAGCCGATGAGCGCTGCCAAGGTCCTGATCTCGTGTACCACCTGTGGCTACCACGCCTCCCAGTGGTTGGGCCGGTGCCCGCAGTGCGGCGCCTGGGACTCGTTCGCCCGCCAGGCGCCGGCGCCACACCCGGCCTCGACCGTGGCGCCGGTCGGGGCGCCGCCCGTCGCTCTGGCCGAGGTCGCCGCCGCCGATCATCCGCGGCTGGAGACCGGTATCGCCGAGCTCGACCGGGTGCTCGGAGGGGGACTGGTCCGGGGTTCGGTCGCCCTGCTGGCGGGCGAGCCGGGAGCCGGCAAGTCGACCCTGGCGCTGCAGGCGGCGGCCGGCCTGGAGCGGGCCGGGGCCAGGACGCTGCTGGTGTGCGGCGAGGAGTCGGTCGGCCAGGTGGCGGCCCGAGCACGCCGGCTTGGCGGCATCGCCACCACCCAGGCGCTTGCGGCCACCGACCTCGCCACCATCCAGTCGCACGCGGCGGGCTACGACGTGCTGATCATCGACTCGATCCAGACCCTCTCGGACGCCGGCCTCGGGGGGGAGCCGGGGTCGGTCACGCAGGTCCGGGGCTGCGCCTCGGCGGTGGCCCGCCAGGCGCGGGAGTCGGGCATCGCGCTGCTGCTGGTCGGGCACGTCACCAAGGATGGGGCGATCGCCGGCCCCCGGGTCTTGGAACACCTGGTCGACGTGGTGTGCACCTTCGAGGGCGATCGGGGGCACAGCCTGCGCATGCTCCGTGCCACCAAGAACCGGTTCGGGGGCACCGCCGAGCTGGGTGTGTTCGAGATGAAGGCCCAGGGTTTGGTCGGGGTTGCCGACGCCTCCCGGCTGTTCCTCGCCGAGCGCCACGCCGGGGTGCCGGGCTCGACCGTCGGCTGCGTCCTCGAGGGCCGGCGCCCGATGGCGATCGAGGTCCAGGCGCTGGTGGCCTCGCCGAACGGCCACTCCAAGGACGCCCCGCGCGGGCTGCGCCGCCGCATCGCCGACGGCCTGGCTCGGGACCGCCTGGAGGTCTGCGCTGCAGTACTGGAGCGTCATGCGGGTATCCTTTTCGGCGCCCGTGACCTGTTCGCCCGGATCGCCGGGGGATTCAACACATCGGAACCCGCTATCGACCTGCCGCTGGCGCTGGCACTGGCCAGCTCGGCGCTGGGGGTGCCGGTGCCCCCCGATGTTGTCGCCATCGGGGAGGTCGGGCTCTCCGGCGACGTGCGCTCGGTCCCCGGCCTGGCGGTCCGGCTCCAGGAGTGCGCCCGGCTGGGCTTCCAGATTGCGGTCGCCGGACGTTCCGCGGCCGGCATTCTGGGTAAACAACAACTACGAGTAGTGGCGATTTCCCATCTGTCGGAGGCGGTGTCGTTACTCTCGCAGGATCGCCCCGGTCCCTAGGCCCGAGGGCTTCGAGAATTGTGCCGCATATGCGGGCCAGCTGCCGTCGGCCAGATTGCGGGAGGGCGGGGTGGCTTGGTACCATCAAACCTCGTGCCAATGTGTGAAACGCGCGTTGTCACTCTCGACCAGCGCACCTGCCGCGACTGGTGTGATTCGGATCGCGGCCAATATCGAGACAAACGAAGGAGGAAGTGATTGTTTTGCGTAGGTGACAAGGTCGTATACCCGCACCATGGCGCAGCGATCATCAAAGGCGTTGAAGAGCGAGAAGTGCACGGAGAGAAGCGAGAGTATTTCGTTCTCCGTCTTTCCTACGGTGATCTGACTCTGCTCGTCCCCCTCGACAATACCGAGGAGGTTGGGATCCGGGATGTCATCGGCCGCGACGAGCTCGAAAAGGTCTTCAAGGTGCTCCGGTCCAAGGAATGTCGGATGCCTACCAACTGGAGCCGGCGGTTCAAGACCCACGTCGAGAAGCTGCGTTCCGGGGACATCTACCAGGTGGCGGAAGTCGTCCGGAACCTGGCCCGCAGGGACAAGGAGAAAGGCCTGTCCGCAGGCGAGAAACGCATGCTCGCCAAGGCCCGCCAGATCCTGCTTTCGGAGATCACCTTCGCTGCTGACGTCGACGAACTCGAAGCCGGAAAGCTGCTCGACGGCGTGCTCGCCTGATCAGCTGAGCCAAGGGCACAACCTACAGCACCAACACCAGAGCCGGTCCGGCGCGGCCCGGACTCCGCTACGTTTCGGCGTGCCTGTGACCCGCTCGTGAGCGACGAGCCGGCGCTCCGGGTCGTAGCAGTCGTCCTCGCCGCCGGGCGTAGCTCGCGGCTGCCCGGTGAGATCCCGAAGCCGTTCCTGACCGTCGGCGGTCGGCCGATGCTCGACTACAGCCTGGCTGCCTTCGCCGAGGCGGCGTCCGTCGCGGCGATCGTCGTCGCCGTGCCGCCAGAGCGGCGGGAGGCGCTGGAGCCGGAACTGCTCGTCAAGCCGAAGGTCCGAGCGGTTACTGCGGGCGGGGCTGCCCGGCAGGACTCGCTGTCGCTCGCACTTGCCGCCGTGCCACCGGAGGCGGAGGTCGTAGCCGTCCACGACGCCGCCCGCCCGTTGGTGACGCCGGCGATGGTCGGGGCGGTGGTCGCCGGGGTGGGTGACGGCTACGACGGGGCGCTGATCGCCATCCCGCTGGACGACGCGGTCAAGCAGGTCGCCGGCTCCGGGGAGGTGCTGGGCCCGCGCAGCCGGACCGGTCTGTGGCGGGCGCAGACCCCGCAGGCGTTCCGGCGCTCCTGCCTGGAGGATGGCCTGGGCCGGGCGCTGGCCGATGGGGTGGTCTGCGACGACTGTTCGGAGCTGGCCACCCGGGCCGGTTACCGGGTGCGGGTGGTGCTCGGCGACCCGCGCAACCTCAAGGTCACCCGGCCCTCCGACCTCGAGCTGTGCGAGCGGTTGCTGGGTTGCGGCAGCCGCGAGGCGTAACGTCGCGGTGCGGATCGGTATCGGCGTCGACGCCCACGCTTTCGCCCCTGCCGGGGCCGAGCGGCCGCTGGTGCTTGCCGGGGTGCGGATCGAGGGAGCGCCCGGCTTGGCGGGGTGGTCCGACGCCGACGTCGTCGCCCACGCCATTGGCGACGCCCTGCTTGGTGCCGCCAACCTGGGCGACCTGGGCGCTCACTTCCCGAAGGAATCCGTCGCCGAGGGGGTGTCGAGCCTCTCGCTGCTCTCCGCGGTCGCCCGGATGCTGGCAGAGGCGGGCTATGCCGTCGCCAACATCGACTGTGTCGTTGTCGCCCAGACCGTGCGCGTCGGCCCGTACCGGCGGTCGATGGCGTCGGCGCTGGCTGCCGCGCTGGGCCTGGACGCCAGCCAGGTCAGCGTCAAGGCGACAACGACCGACCGCATGGGTTTCACCGGCCGGGGGGAGGGCATCGCGGCGACGGCGGTCGCCCTGCTGGTGCGGCCGGGGGACGCCGGTGGCGCGTGAGCCGGCCGACCTGATCGTCGGGCGGCACCCGGTCGCCGAGGCGCTCCGGGCCGGGGTGGCGGTACGCCACGTCTACCTTGCCGAAGGGATGCGCCCGTCCCCGCTGCTCGACGAGATCGTCGAGGCCGCTCGCCACGCCCGGGTCCCGGTCGACTTTGAGACCCGCTCCAGCCTCGACCGGCGGGTGCGGGCCTCGGCGGTGTCTCCCGGGACGCACCAGGGTGTCGTGGCGGAGGCAACGCCGTTCCGCTACCAGACGCTTGCCGGGCTGCTGCAGCGGGGCGTGACCCGCTTGGTGATGGCCGAGGGGATCACCGACCCGGCCAACCTGGGGTCGATCCTGCGCTCCGCTGACGCCTTCGGCTGGCACGGGGTCCTCGTCCCTGAGCATCGGGCGGTCGGGGTGACGCCTGCGGTGCGCAAGGTGGCGGCCGGGGCGGCCGAGCGGGTGGCCGTTGTCCGCACCGGCTCGCCGGCGGACAGCAGCCGTTCGATCATCGCCAGGCCGCGATCGGCGTCGAGCGCCGTGTGTATCCCCGTCAATTTCAGCCCGAGCTCGACGAGCGT
>DAIQBQ010000094.1:0-9782 GCA_036781065.1 Actinomycetota bacterium | reverse complement strand
ATCGGGGCGCAGGACCGCTCTCGGTGTCGCCTCATTTTCGGGACACACCACTAGGAGCCGCGGCATACACTCGACTGCGTGAGCGACCGGCGCATCACCGACTCGGGCATCGAGATCGGGGCGTCGTACGGCCCGCAGTCGCTGGACGGGTGGGACCCGGTGCGGGACCTCGGCCAGCCCGGCTCCTACCCGTTCACCCGCGGCGTGCACCCGGAGATGTACCGGGACCGGCTGTGGACGATGCGCCAGTACTCCGGCTTCGGCACCGCCGAGCAGACCAACGAGCGGTTCAAGTTCCTGCTCGAGCGCGGCCAGACCGGCCTGTCGGTCGCCTTCGACCTGCCGACCCAGATGGGCTATGACTCCGACCACCCGCGGGCTGTGGGGGAGGTCGGCGGCACCGGGGTGGCGATCTCGACGCTGGCCGACATGGAGATCCTGCTGGCGGGCATCCCGCTCGACTTCGTGTCGACCTCGATGACCATCAACGCCACGGCGGCGATCCTGCTCGCCGGCTACGAGCTGGTCGCCGAGCGAGGAGGTGTGCCGGCCGACCGGATCCGTGGCACGGTCCAGAACGACATCCTGAAGGAGTACACGGCCCGCGGCACCTACATCTTCCCGCCCCGCCCGAGCATGCGGCTGGTCACCGACCTGTTCGCCTACTGCCACGAGCGGATCCCGCGCTGGAACGTGATCTCGATCTCCGGCTACCACATGCGCGAGGCGGGGTCGACGGCGGTGCAGGAAGTCGCGTTCACGCTGGCCAATGCCATCGCCTACGTGTCGGCGGCCGTGGAGGCGGGCCTGGCGCTGGAGACCTTCGCCCGCCGGTTGTCCTTCTTCTTCGCCTGCCACATGAACTTCTTCGAGGAGGTCGCCAAGTTCCGGGCCGCCCGCCGGATGTGGGCACGGATCATGAAGGAGCGCTTCGGCGCCGCCGAGGACGACTCCTGGTTGCGCTTCCACACCCAGACCGGCGGGGCGACGCTGACCGCCCAGCAGCCGGGCAGCAACATCGTCCGCACCGCCTACGAGGCGCTGGCCGCCGTGCTCGGCGGGACCCAGTCGCTGCACACCAACTCCTTCGACGAGGCGCTGTCGCTGCCGAGCGAGCAGGCGGCCCGGCTGGCCCTGCGCACCCAGCAGGTGCTCGGCTTCGAGACCGGCGTGGCCGACACGGTCGATCCGCTCGGGGGGTCGTGGTTTGTCGAGCACCTGACCAATGAGATAGAAGAACAGGCCGAGGAGCTGATCGGCCGCATCGACGAGATGGGCGGCGCGGTGGCCGCCGTCGAGGCCGGGTGGGTCAAGTCCCAGATCGAGGAGTCGGCGTACCGGATGCAGCGAGCGATCGAGGAGCAGCGCAGGGTCGTCGTCGGCGTCAACAGGTTCGTCGAGGACGAGGAGCCGCCCGCCGGGATGCCCCGCCCCGGCCAGCAGGCGATCGAGACCCAGCTCGCCCGGCTCGCTGCGGTCAAGGCCGGGCGGGATCCGGCGGCGCTCAGCGCGGCACTGGATGAGGTCCGCTCGGTCGCCGGCGGGACCGGCAACCTGCTCTACCCGATCCGTGCCGCCTTCGGCGCCTCAGCGACCCTGGGCGAGATCTGCGACGTCCTCCGGGGGGTGTTCGGCGTGTACCAACCCACGGAGGCGTTCTAAGTGCCCCGCCGCTCGCCTCGCTTGCCGCCCGAGCACCGCTGCGTCCCCGGATCGCCGCGCTGGCGGCCCTACCCTCCGGGTATGCTCCCTCGTCACGCCGTGCGCTCGGGGCGCAGGCTGCCCGCTGGGCGGCAACGTACGTTCGAGGAGGTGCAGTAGTGCGCATCGCCATTGTGGGAGCCACCGGGGGGTTGGGCTTCGGGTTGGCCATTCGCCTGGCCCAGTCGGGGCAGGAGGTGTTCATCGGCAGCCGCGCCGCCGACCGGGCGTCCGCCGCCGCCGACCGGGTGAAGGCGGCGCTGGCCCCCGCCGGAGTCACCGTTGCCGGCGGGGCCAACGCGGATGTCGTCAAGGACTGCGCCGTTGTGATGGTCACCGTGCCCTTCCCGGGCCAGGCCGACACCTACAAGGCGATGAAGGCCAGCGTGGGTGCCGGCACCACGGTGATCGACTGCACGGTGCCGCTGGCCAGCGAGGTCGGCGGGCGCCCCACCCGGATGCTCGGGGTGTGGGAGGGCTCGGCGGCGCAGCAGGCCCGGTCGATCCTCGGCCGCGAGGTGACGCTGGCCTCGGGGTTCCACACGGTCATGGGGGCGACGCTGGAGTCCCATGAGCTCACCCTCGACCAGGACGTCCTGGTATGTGGCGACCCGGACGCCCGCAAGGTGGCCGAGGGGGTCGTCGGGCTGATCCCGGGCCTTCGCTACGTCGACTGCGGGGCGCTGGAGACGGCCCGGATCCTGGAGTCGCTGACCGCGTTGCTGATCGGGCTCAACGGGCGCTACAAGCTCCACCCGGGAGCGGGCCTGAAGGTAACCGGCCTGCCCTTCTAACGAGGTTTGAAGCCCCACCCACGCAGAGTGTGGGTCACGCTTCAAACCTTGGCCCAGATCTAGTCCGGCGGCCCGATCTCTACCAGCGCCGCCCCGAGTTGCACCGAGTCGCCGGCGGCCACCTTCATCGACCGCACGATGCCGTCGCGCTGGGTCACGATCACGTTTTCCATCTTCATGGCCTCCAACACCAGCACCGGCTCGCCGACCGCCACCGATTGGCCCTCCTCGACCAGCGTCCGCAGGATCGTCCCCTGCATCGGAGCGGTGATCGTCTCGGCGATGCCGGTGTGGCTGTGGCGGGTGCCCGGCCCGGGCTGCACCGGCTTCGCCCGCCCTGGCCCGGCCCGCTCCCAGAGCCGTACCTCGAAGCGCTTCCCGGACAGCTCGACGACGACGTCCCGGGCGCGTGCGTCGCCCGGCTGGCCGGCGGGGCCGGGGGGGAGGACCGTGAGGTCGAGCTCGGCCTCGACCGTCGAGGTCGAGAACCTGGCCTCGGCGAACCAGCCGGCGGCGGCGACCAGCCGGTGGAAGGGCAGGGTGGTGGCGACCCCCTCGACCCGGTACTCGTCGAGCGCCCGGCGCATCCGGCCGATCGCCTCCTCCCGGGAGGCCCCATAGCAGATCAGCTTGGCGATGAGCGAGTCGTAGAACTCCGGGATCCGGGTGCCCGCCCTCGCTCCGGCGTCGACCCGGATCCCCGGGCCACCCGGCTCCCGGTACTCGGTGAGCAGCCCCGGCGACGGCAGGAACCCCCGCGCCGGGTCCTCGGCGTTGATCCGGCACTCGATGGCGTGGCCGCGCATCGTCACGTCGTCCTGGGTGAACGGGAGCGGCTCGCCCTCGGCCACCCGGATCATCGCCTTGACCAGGTCGAGCCCGCACACGATCTCGGTGACCGGGTGCTCGACCTGCAGCCGGGTGTTGAGCTCCAGGAAGTAGAACCGCGGCTCCTCGGCGGTCTGTTCCAGCAGGAATTCGGCGGTGCCGGCCGAGTAGTACCCGGCGCGCTTGCACGCCTTGACCGCGGCGGCCCCCATCGCGGCCCGGGTCGCCGGGTCGACGACGGGGGAAGGGCACTCCTCGATGAGCTTCTGGTGCCGCCGCTGCAGCGAGCATTCCCGCTCGCCCAGGTGGACGATGTTGCCGTGGGCGTCGCCGAGCACCTGGATCTCGACGTGGCGGGGCTGGTCGAGGTAGCGCTCCAGGTACAGGTCCTTGTTCCCGAACGACAGGCCCGCCTCACGGCCGGCGCTCTCGAAGGCGGTGGCGGCGTCGGCAGCCGTCCGGACCACGCGGAACCCCCGCCCGCCACCACCGTGGATCGCCTTGACCGCAACCGGCCAGCCGTGCTCTGCGCCGAAGGCGAGGATTTCCTCCGGCCCGCTCGCCGGCTGCTTGGTGCCGGGCACGGTCGGCACGCCGGCCTCGTCGGCGACCCGCCGGGCCGACACCTTGTCGCCCATCGCCCGGACCGCCCCCGGCGGGGGGCCCACCCAGATCAGTCCGGCATCCATCACCGCCTGGGCGAAGTCCGGGTTCTCGGCGAGAAAGCCGTAGCCCGGGTGGACCGCATCCGCTCGGGCACGGACGGCGACGTCGATGATCCGGCCGATGTTGAGGTAGCTCTCCGACGGTGGGGTGTCCCCGACGTAGAAGGCCTCGTCGGCGAAGCCCAGATGGAAGGCGTCGCGGTCGATCTCCGAGTAGATCGCCAGCCCGGAGATCCCGAGGTCGCGGCAAGCCCGGAAGATCCGCACTGCGATCTCGCCGCGATTGGCGACCAGCAGCCGGGCGATCTTCGGTTTTGGGCGGCGGGTGCGGCGCTTGGGCACGGCGGCATCCTATCGGTGCGGCGGCCCAGCCCCGCCGCGGCCAGCGGGAGTCAGGCCCGGTCGATGTGCACCTCGGCTGGAACCCGGGTCGGGTGCAGGCCCGCATCGGCGCACGCCTCGGCGAACCAGATGGCATCGCGGGGGGCGCAGGCCCGCTGGTCGTTGTTGAAGTAGGCGTAGATGTCGGCCCTCGGCCCCCAGTCCCCGGCGAGCCGGGCTGCCCACTCCTTCAGTTCGGAGGGCTTGTAGCACGGGGATGGCTGGCCCCCGCCCTGGTGGAAGCGGACGAAGGCCCAGCCGGCGGTCCGCCACCGCGGTCCATGCCGGGCCGGTGTGTCGAACAGGCAGGTCGCCGCCCCATGGTCGTCGAGGACCTGGCGGACCTCGTCGCTGGCCCACGACTCGTGGCGGAACTCGACCGCCACCCGCACCTTCGGGCAGAGCTCGTCCAGGGTGGCGCTCAAGGCGGGCGGGTCCGCCTTCAGGTTCGGCGGCAATTGCAGGAGCACCGGGCCCAGCTTGCGCCCGAGCGGCGCGGCCTGGTCGAGGAACCGGGCCACGGGCTCGGCCGGGTCGCGGAGGCGCTTGATGTGGGTCAGGTAGCGGCTCATCTTGGCCGCCAGGACGAAGTCGTCCGGGGTTTGCTCCGCCCAGGTGGCGAAGGTTTCCCGCTTGGGCAGCCGGTAGAAGGTGGTGTTGACCTCGACGGTGGCGAAGCGGGCGGCGTAGTGCTCGAGCCACCGGGCGGAGGCCAGCTTGTCCGGGTAGAACGTGCCACGCCAGTGGCGGTACTGCCAGCCGGAGGTGCCGATCAAAACCGCCGCGACGTACCCCTACGGCAGCCGGGTGTTGCTATCGACGTTGGCGGCGGCGAGCTGCTCCTCGGTCACCCCCTCGACCCCGTTCAGGTCGGCGCCACTGAAGTCGGTCATGGTCAGGTCGGCCTCGGCCAGGATCGCGCTGTTGAGGTCGGCCCGGGCCAGGGAGGCGTCGCGGAGGTTGGCCCCGGTGAGGTCCGCCCCGCTGAGATCCGCCCCGCTGAGATCCGCTTCGCTCAGGTCGGCGGCGGACAAGACGGCGTTGGAAAGGTCGACCCGGCTGAGCACCGCCCCGCTCAGATCGGCCCCACTGAGGTCGGCTCCGCTCAGGTCCAGGTCGTTCAAGGACTGCCCGCTCAAGTTCGAGCCGCTGAGGTCGGCATCCCGCAGGATCCGCCCCCGCAGGTTCATCCCGCGCAAGTCCTGCCCGCTCAGATCCCCTGCCACTTGACCCTCCCGATCGCGCCATTGTGACGAGCATGAAGATCCTAACGCGCACGATCCGCCGCCGAGGATGCCATGCTGTGAACGCCAGACCGGGCCGCAGCGCCCGGACTTCACCGAGAGCGGAGCCGCAGGCGGAGCGGGCACAAAGCGACGTGGACCGAGTCGGGATCGTTGCTGCCGGCCACACCCGCTATACGTCGGTCAGCCCCGGGGTGTCCTACAAAGAGCTGACCTACCAGGCGGCCACCGCCGCCTATGCGCCGTTGCTGATCAACCCGCGCCGGGACATCGACTCGTTCGTCTGTGCCTCCGAGGACTACCTCGAAGGCACGAGCATCTTCGACGCCTACGCCCCCGACCAGGTTGGCGGGGCGCTGAGACCGGTCCAGACGATCGCCAGCGACGGCCTCGTCGCCCTCGCCGCCGGGGTGATGCTGATCCGCTCCGGCGCCGCCCGGACGGTGGCGGTCGAGGCCCACTCGAAGGCCTCCGACCTGGTCTGCCTGGAGAGCGTGGTCGCCTTCGCCCTCGACCCGGTCTACGAGCGCCCACTCGGCCTGCACCCGGTATTCGTCGCCGGGTTGGAGATGCGCCGCTACCTGGAGCTGAGCGAGGTGACGGCCAGCGACTGTGCCTCCGTGGTGAGCGCCAGCCGCCGGCTTGCTCTCCGCAACCCTTCGGCGGCATACGGTGCGGACGTGTCGTGGCACGACGTTGCGGCGTCGCCACTCGTGGCCGACCCGCTCCGCGAGCTCGACTGCGCCCGCCCGGCCGACGGTGCGGTGGTCGTCGTGCTCGCCGCCGAGGAGCGGGCCCGGGAGCTCACCGACCAGCCGGTGTGGATCGACGGCATCGCCTGGGCGACCGAGTCCCCGTCGCTGTCCTCCCGGACCTGGGGCACAGCCGGCTACGCCCGGCTGGCCGCCGAGCGGGCGTACCGCCAGGCCGGGATCACCGACCCGTCCGAGCAGATCGATGTCGCCGAGCTCGACGACACCTACAGCTACAAGCACTACCAGCACATGGATGCCCTCGGGTTGGTCCGATCGGTCAACCCCTCCGGGGGGACGCTCGGGCGGGGCAACCTGTTCGAGGCCAACGGGCTGGCCCGGGTGGCCGACCTGGCCGCCCAGCTCCGCGGCGAGGCTGGCCCCTGCCAGGTCGACGGGGCGCGGCGGGGAGTGGTGCAGTCCTGGCGCGGCGTGCCGACGACGACCGGCGCGGTCGCCGTGCTGTGCGTCGAGGAGACCGGGCGGTGAGCCAGCGGGCGGCGGTCCTGGCCGGCCCCGTCGACGGAGCCTCGGGCTGATGGCCCAGCGGGTGGCGGTGATCGGGGCCGGGATGACCACCTTCGTCCGGCGGTCGCTGGAGACCGGCAAGGAGCTGGCCTGGCACGCGGCGTCGTTGGCGCTGGAGTCGGCCGGGCTCACGCTGGCCGACATCGACGCGGTGTGCATCGGCGGGGGCCTGGACATCTTCGACGGGGTGCACATGAAGGGCGAGTACGTGGCCGACGGCGCCGGGGCCTGGCACAAGCCGGCCATGCGGTGCGCGCTCGGCGGCGGCACCGGGGTGATGTGCGCCATCGAGGGCTGGTACCACGTCGCGAGCGGGATGTTCGACCGGGTGCTGGTCGTCGCCGAGGAGAAGATGTCGTCGGCATTCCCCAATGCTCAGGCGGCATTCCTTACGATGTTCGACAACATCGTCGAGCGGCCGCTCGGCCCCAATCTGCTGTGGATATTTGCCATGGAGATGCAGCGCTACATGGACCGCTACGGGCTGGAGAAGGCGGACATCGCCCGGGTGGCAGTCAAGAACAAGCGCAACGCCGCCGACCACCCGGCGGCCCAGCTGGGCGACGCGGCGATCACCATTGACGACGTTCTCGGCTCCGAGGTGCTCGCCTGGCCGGTGCAACGGCTCGACGTGTCGCCGGTGACCGACGGGTCGGTGGCGCTGGTGCTGGCCTCGGAGCCGGAGGCCCGGCGGCTGAGCGACCGGCCGGTGTGGGTGCAGGGGGTCGGTTGGCAGCTGGACTCGGCCTACTGGACCAACCGCGATCTGGCCTTCCCGGCCTACGTGAGGCGGGCGGCCCAGCTCGCCTACGACATGGCCGGCGTCACCGAGCCACGGCGCCAGATCCAGCTGGTCGAGCCCCATGATCCCTTCGACTACAAGGAGCTGCACCACCTGGAGGGCCTGGGCCTGTTCCCGCCCGGCGGCGCGCCGGAGGCGGCCCGCGACGGGGTGCTCGACCGGAGCGGCGACCTGCCGTCATGCCCGTCGGGGGGGCTGCTGGGGGTCGGGAACCCGATCGCAGCCGCGGGGCTGATGAAGGTCGCCGAGCTGTTCTGGCAGCTCCGCGGCGAGGCCGGTGCCCGGCAGGTCCCGGGCACACCCGAGCGGGGCCTGGCCCAGGGGTGGGGCGATTTGATGCAGGTGGCTTCAGTCATGATCCTGGGAACGTCATGACCGTGTTGGATCCCTACGAAACCCGGCGGTTGTCCGCGGCCGAGCTCGCCGCTGGCGTCGTCGCGGTCGACCACCCCGCCTTCGCCGCCTACCGCTGGGACGCCGGGATGGCGATCGGCGGGTTCCTGGACGGGCTGGCGCACGGCCGCATTCTCGGGCGGTCCTGCCGGGAGTGCGGGCGGGTGCTGCTGCCCCCCAGGGCGTTCTGCGAGGAGTGTTTCCGCCCGACCGACAGCTGGGTCGAGCTGCCCCCGACCGGGCGGCTGCTGGCGTTCTCGCTGTGCCGGGTGGCCTGGGACATGGCGCCGCTGGAGCTGCCTGAGATCGCGGCGGTGATCGCCGTGGACGGAGCGGGCGAGGGCGCCCTGCTGCACCGGCTCGGGGAGGTGCCGGCCGATGCCGTCTCGGTGGGCATGGCTCTGCGTGCGGTGTGGCGTCCGGTAGCGGAACGGACCGGGTCGGTGCTCGACCTCGACCACTGGGCCCCGGTGGCGTAGGCGCAGCGATGCTCGAGCCTCCCCTCCACTCCGACCAGGCCCGGCTGATCCCGGGCACGATGCCGATCAGCCACCGCTACACGGCCGGCGTCGCCGGAGAGCTGTTCTTCCGGGCGCTGGCCGACCGGGGCGTGTTCCTCGCCGCCCGGTGCGGCGGCTGCGGCATCACCTACTGCCCGCCGAGGGTGTTCTGCGAGCGGTGCTTCGCCACCCTGCGGGCCGAGCGCGAGGTGGGCCCGGGCGGCCGGCTGGTCTCGGTGACCACGGTGCGGATCGGTCTGGACGGGGCCCCGCTGCCGGAGCCGGTGGCGGTCGGGCTGATCCGTCTGGAGGGGGCCGACACCTGCCTGGTCCACCGGCTGGAGCCCGGCGCCGGCTGGCTGGAGCCGGGGGACGGGGTCGAGGCGGTGCTCCTCCCGCCGGGGGAGCGCACCGGGTCGCTCGCCGACATCTCCCACTTCCGTGGGGTGCCCCGGTGATGCCCGATCTGATCCGCCTGGCGAAGGGGCTGGTCCTGACTGTGGTCGCGCTGGTGGTCCTTGCGGTCGTCGCCCTCAGTCTCGGCTCTCGCTACCTCGTCCAAGACGGCGTCGTCAACGCAGTCAGGGCAAAAGACCCCTCAGCCCAGAACGTCACCGCCAGCGTAAGCCTGCCGCTGCTGTACACCTTCCTCACCCAGCGGACGATCGGGCAGGTCACCGTGGCCGCCGACGACGTCGACCTGGGTTCGGTTACTGCCGCCCACGTCAGCGCCGTCGCGACCGGCGTCCACCTGAGGGTCCCGATCAGCTTGACCGACGTGGCCACACCCTCGGTCAAGGTTACCGGCATCGACCACATCGACATCACCGTGTCACTCACCGACGCCCAGGCCTCGGCAGCCATGCCTGCCGGCTACACGCTCTCCTTCGGCCAGGGAACGCTCACCCTGCGCACCCCGTTCGGGTCGGTCACCGGCAGGGCCCGGGCGACGTCGCCCGGCCACATCGGCTTCACGGTCGTCGGCAGCCCATACGCCGGGTTTACCTTCCCCGAGATCTCGTTCTCGGCAGCGCCGCTGCCGGGCTGCCTCGACAGGGTCACGCTCACCCCCGGGGAGTTGACGGTCAACTGCGCCGAAGACAACCCGCCGACGACCTTCCTGCCCACGGTCACCGGAGGCTAGATCTCCTTGGTGTTGAAGGATCGTGACGTTGTGACAAGTTCTTCAGGCGG
>DAIQBQ010000093.1:0-9875 GCA_036781065.1 Actinomycetota bacterium | reverse complement strand
CCCCGCCATGGCCGCGGTCACCAACCCGTTGACCGCCCAGAGGAAGGCGGCGAGCGTCTTGCCCGACCCGGTCGGCGCGGCGATCAGCGTGTCTCGGCCGCTGGCGATGGCCGCCCAGCCGCCCTCCTGGGCCGGTGTCCGGGCGGCGAAGGTCTCGGAGAACCACCGCTCGACGAGCGGGTGGAAGGCGGGGCGGCCCATTGCCCGTCCACCGTACCACCGTCGAACACCTGTCCGCCCAGGACCCCGGAGAGTAGGGGAGAATGACCTTCATGGCCGACGACCGCGACTACGCCGCCAAGCGCTCGTTCGACGTCACCCCGGAGCCGCCGCCAGAGGTCGCCGGCAACGTCGACCCCGGCACGGCCCCGCCGGCGGGCAGCTGGCTGATCCACCAGCACTACGCCACCCGGCTGCACTTCGACCTGCGCCTGGCCATGTACAACGGTCCGACCAAGGTGCTGGTCTCGTGGGCGGTCCCGAAGAACCTGCCCCGGGACAAGGCGACGAAGTCGCTGGCAATCCATGTCGAGGACCACCCGTTTGAGTACGGCAGCTTTACCGGTACGATCCCATCGGGGAACTACGGAGCCGGCGAGGTGCGGATCTTCGACGCCGGCACGTACGAGCTGCTGGAGCAGGCCCCGGGCAAGCTGACCTTCCGGCTGGAGGGCAAGCGGCTCCACGCCACCTACCATCTCGTCCGCACCAAGCCGGAGGCGGGCAAGGAGCAGTGGCTGGCGATGCTCCGGGAGAGCCACGCCCCGGCCCCCGACCCGCTGCCGCCGCCCCAGCCGATGCTGGCGACGTTGACCGCCGAGGCCTTCGACGACGAACGCTGGGCGTTCGAGCCGAAGATGGACGGGGTCCGGGCGATCGCCGCCTGCTCGACGGCGACCCTGCTGCTGAGCCGCAACGCCCTCGACATAACGGTGGCCTACCCGGAGCTGCACAAGACCCACGAGCGGCTGGTCGCCCTCGACGCCATGCTCGACGGCGAGATCGTCGCGATGGAGGGTGGCAAGCCGTCGTTCGAGCGGCTGCAGAGCCGGATGCACGTGCGCAACGAGCGTGAGATCGAGCGGCTCTCCCGGGCGATCCCGGTGTCCTACGTCGTGTTCGACCTGCTCTACCTGGACGGGCGCAGCCTGATCGCCGAACCGTTCGAGCGCCGGCGGCAACTGCTGGAGGAGACCGTCGTCGCCAGCGGGACCGTGCAGCTGTCGACCTCGGTCGTCGGGCAGGGCAAGGCACTCTACGAGGCCGCCGCCGCCCACGGCCTCGAGGGGATCGTCGCCAAGCGGCTGGCGTCGCCCTACGAGCTCGGCCGCCGGAGCCAGAGCTGGCTGAAAATCAAGACCAAGGCGGACGCCGACCTGGTGATCGGTGGCTGGAGCCCCGGCCAGGGCGCCCGCTCGGGCCACTTCGGCGCGCTGCTGATGGGGGCCTACGACGAGGACGGGGGCCTGCAGTTCGTCGGCTCGGTGGGGACCGGGTTCACCGACAAGAAGCTGGCGGAGTTGCAGTCCGCGCTCGAGCGAATCACCGTCCCGGAGCCCCCGTTCAACCCGGCCTCGGTCGCCGAGCTGCGCAAGCACGCACCGGGGGCGACCTGGGTCCGCCCCGATCTGGTGGCGATCGTCGAGTTCCGCGAGCTGACGAGTGCGCTCAAGCTCCGCGCCCCGGCGTTCAAGGGCCTGCGCGATGACAAGACCCCGGGGGAATGCACCGTCGCCGCGCTGAAAACCGCAGCCGGCCACTGATCGACCATTCCCGGCTGCGCCCCGGAATGGTTGCTGAGAACGCTGAGATGTGGGCAGAATGGTCGCCAATGCGTTTGCACCGGCACCTTCCCGCGCCCCGGCTGCGGCCGCTGGGCGCCAAGGGAATCCTCGTCCTGGCATCGGTTGCCCTGCTCGCGGCTGCCGGGTGCAGCAAGTCCAAGCCCAGCGCCCACCCGAGCGCCGGGTCGACATCGGGCCACACCGCTGCACCCACCCCCAGCTCGACCGGCATCCCGACCGCCGACTTCTCCTACCAGGGCGTGCGGCCGGACGACGCTCAGGACCGGGCGTCGGCCAACGGCCCGGCCGGCGACGCGGCGAAGCAGGCGGTAAAGGCAGTCAATACCTACTACGATCAAGCCTTCCTCCAGCCGAGCGACTGGGGCGGCGGCTCGTTCCCGGGCCTGGCCGGCCTGTTCACCGCCGATGCCGCGTCGTCGGTGGCGGCAAATCTGCAGTCCTTGTCGCTCGGCCATTTCGCCAGCCAGATCTCCCGCGTCAACCCCCAGGTCGAGACAGGCAGCATCGTCGACGTCCTGATCGAGGCCAACGGGTCGCCCAGCTACGCAACGTTGAGCACGCGGTTCCAGGCGACGTCGGTCCCGTCGGGCTCGGCCGCGCCGGTGCAGATCCTGCAGAGCGCCCAGTTCATGATCGAGACGAACGACTACAAGATCGTCGCCTACGACGTGACGACCAGCATTAACGGCAGCTCCTCCACCTCGTCCTACACACCGCCACCCGGATCGGGATCGGCGTCGGCATGAACCGCTCGGAGCAGTTCCGTTGGGCCGTCACCGCGGCCACCCTGCTCGGTGCCGCGGCCGTCCATTCACTGGACCGGCTCGGGCCGGCGGACCGGCTCGGGCCGGCGGACCGGCTCGGGCCGGCGGACCAGGCACCACCCGGGCTCCCGGCGCCCGGGATTCCGGCCCGCGAGATCGCGACCCACGAGGTCGCGGCCTCGGAACCAGGCCCGATCCAGCCCGAGGTCGGGCCGCGCGGGCGCCGCCGGTGGCTGACCCTCCCCCGCTTGACTGCAGCCCTCGCCGCCGTGACCGCCCTCATCTGGGGGGCAGGCGCGGTGGTGGCCCAGGCAGCCCAGTCCCAGACCCCGTCTACCGGCGGGGGCCATGCCGAGTACCCGTCGCAGACCAACGGGGTGATCCACTTCGCGATCCTGGGCAGCGACGACCGGACCGGGCCGCTGACCAACCCCAGCGGTTGCGATGCCGTCCACATCGTCAGCGTCAATACCCAGACGATGAAGGGGTCGATCCTCAACGTCTCCTACGACTACTACCTCCAGGGGCACAAGATCACCGACCTGTGCCGGGCCGACGGGTACCAGGGGGGACTCAACGCCCTCTCGCAGTTCACCGGGATCCCGATCCAGTTCTACGCGGTCACCAACTTCCACGACTATGTTCAGGTGATGGACAAGGTCGGCGGGCTGCCGATCCACGTGTACCAGCGGCTTTACGGCCCCGGCGACAGCGGAGCCGACTTCAACACTGGCGACTACCACATGACCGGAGGCCAGTTGCTGTCCTTCGCCCGGGAGCGGAACACCGCGCCGGGTGGCGACTTCGGCCGCACCACCGACGAGGCCCAGGAAATCCTGTCGGGCTACAACCAGTTCAATTCGACCCCGGGGTACATGGGCTTCATGCTGGAGCTGATCAAGTATGGCCGCCAGGAGGTGATGTTCAACGTGCCGCTCACGACACTGATCCAGTGGGGCATGATCGCCCGCCAGATGACGCCGGCCGACTTCCAGAGCTGCACGCTCCCGGGCAGCGGCGCGGTGATCGGCGGGGCGGATGTCGACCTCCCGGTCGCCTCCAGCAATGCGATCTTCCCGCAGGTGGCCTCCCAGGGCACGATCCCGGCAAACGCCCAGTGCTTCTCGGCGCCGGGCGTGTACCCGGGCCAGCCCGCCACGGGCATCAACTTCGAGATCCCGGCGAACCTGTAGCCGTAGGGACGTTGGGGTGAATCCAGGCCGTTCTGCCCGCAATGCACTGCGGCCTCCTGGGCGCAGGCGCCACCGCCGGCTGACCCTCCGCCGCTTGACCGCAGCCCTCGCCGCCGTGACCGCCCTCATCTGGGGGGCGGGCGCCGTGGTGGCCCAGACGGCCCAGTCCCAGACCCCGTCTACCGGTGGGGGTCACGCCGTGTACCCGTCGCAGAACAACGGCGTGATCCACTTCATGGTGATGGGGAGCGACGACCGGAGCGGGCCGCCCAACGCCTCGGGCGGCTGCGATGCCATCCACATCGTCAGCGTCAACACCCAGACGATGAAGGGGTCGATCGTCAACGTGCCCCGGGACACGTACCTGCAGGGGCACAAGATCACCGACATCTGCCGGGCGAACGGCTTCCAGGCGGGGGTCAACGCCATCGTGCAGTACACCGGGATCCCGGTCCAGTACTTCGCCTACACCAACTTCCGCAACTTCGTCCGGGTGATGGACGAGGTCGGCGGGCTGCCGATCCACGTGTACTCCCGGCTGTACAACCCCAACGACACCGGAGCCAACTGGAACGCCGGCGACTACCACTTCACCGGCGGTGAGCTACTCGCCTTTGCCCGGGAACGGGACACCGCACCGGGCGGCGACTTCGGGCGCACCACCGACCAGGCGCAGATCATGCTGTCGGGCTTCAACCAGTTCGATTCGACCTCCGGCTACATGGGCTTCATGCTTGAGTTGATCAAGTACGGCCGCCAGCACGTGCAGTTCAACATCCCGGTGCCGACGCTGATCACGTGGGGCATGATCGCCCGCCAGATGGCGCCGGCCGACTTCCAGAGCTGCACCCTCTTGGGCAACGGCCAGATGATCGGGGGGGCCGACGTCGAGATCCCGGCCGCCTCCAACCAGGCAATCTTCCCGCAGGTGGCCTCGGCCGGCACGCTCCCTTCCAACGCCCAGTGCTTCGAGGCGCCGGGTGTGTACCCGAACCAGCCCGCCCAGGGCATCAACTGGGAGATCCCGGCTGGCGAGTAGCGTCTTCGGGCGTGGCCGGCTACCCCTCGCGGGGAAAGACCGCGTGAGAGCAGCACTGATGAAACACCAGGGAGTCCCGAACCCCGACGAGCCGGTCAGGCCAAAAACCCGGCCCCCTGCACCTCCAGCGCGGCCCGGTAGGCGGCTTGCGCCGCCTCTTGGTCGCCCAGCTCCTCCAGCAACCCGCCCAGGCTCAAGCCGGCACTGAGCGCCGCCTCCGGGTGGGCGGTCTCCAGCGCCCGCCGGTAGGCGTCGACCGCACCCGCCCGGTCTCCGAGGGCGACCCTGGCCCCACCGAGGCCGAGCAGCGCCCAGGCGACGATGTCCGGGTTCCCCGTCGATGCCGCCTCCTCGTAGCAGCCGGCGGCCTCGTCCAGCCGCCCGGCCTCCTCCAGCAGCGACCCCAGCCCCAACGCCGCCGCCGGGGCAGCCTCGGGATGCTCCGAGGCCACCGCCTCCCGGTAGGCGGCCTCGGCACCGGCCGGGTCGCCTACCGACACCGCCAGCTCCGCCAGCCGGACTGCGGCGTCCGGGCCGGCGTCGCCGTGGCCGGTGGCCACCGCGGCCGAGTAGGCCTCCCGGGCCTTGTCGACCGCGCCGGCGCGAACCAGCAGGTCGCCCGCCCGCAGCAGCGCCCACGGGGTGGCGTCCGGGTGCTTGGTACCGGCGACCTGGTCGTAGGCCGACAGCGCCGCATGGTGGTTGCCATCGGCCTCGAGCACCACGGCCAGCTTGAGCGCCGCCCAGGCCAGCACGTCCGGATGCCTGGTCTCGATCGCCTGGCGGTAGTAGGCGGCGGCGGCGGCGTTGCGGCCCGCCGCCTCCTCCATCGAACCCAGGTCCAGGCAGGCCCACGGGGCGAACTCGGGATGGCCGGAGGCTATCGCCCGCAGGTAACACTCCTGCGCTGCTTCGGCGTCGCCCCGGTCGGCGAGCAACCCACCCAGCTTCACGTTCGCCCAGGGAGAGATCTCCGGGTGGCCGGCGGCGGCCGAGGCCTCGTAGGCGGACAGCGCGCCTTCCGGGTCGCCCCGCCGCTCCAGCAGCGTGGCCAGCGATGACGTCGCCCAGATCGCGAACTCCGGATGGCCGGAGCCGACCAACCATCGGTAGGCGGTCTCGGCGCCGTCCCACTCCTCCGCCGCTTCGAGCAGCTCGGCCAGGCTGAAGGCAGCTGCCGGGCCGAAGTCGGGGTGGCCGGAGGCCATCACCTCCCGGTACAGCTTCTTGGCCCTCGCCTTGTGCCCGTGGACCTCCAGCAGGGCGGCGAGGGCCAGTGCCGGCTGGGCGGTCTTCAGCGGGTCGCCGGTCTCCCGGGCCTTCTTCAGCGCAGTCTCGCAGGCCATCAGCTGCTTGGGGACAATCCTGGCCTCGGCGCGGGCGGCGGCATCGCCCTTGCGCGACCCCGTGATCGCTTTGAACACGTCCCGCCGGATGTGCACGGCCGCCCTGGCCGTCTCGTACCGGCAGCCCCCGCCGCTGCGGACGCCACCGACCGGCGAGTGCTCGTCGAGGTGGACGTTGATCCGGTCGTCGGTACCCAACTCGAGGTGCAGCGCAGGCTCAGCCCCCAGCTCGCGCAGCGAGATGGTGCCGACGTGCAGGATGCCTCCGGCGGCGGAGTCCTTGCAGAACGAGCCGCTGGCCATCAACGCGTCGAAGAACACCAGGTTGTCGTGGGTGACGAACGAGGCCCCGCCCACGCCCTTCTCCCGGTTGCCGGCCACCGAGGCGATGTGCTCCCAGAGCCCCAGCGAGAACAGCCGCTTGTACAGGGCGGTCATCACCAGCCGCGCGCCGAGATCGATCTTCGAACCCTTCCGTTCGTTGATCGTCCCCTCGGCGACCAGCGTCATGTGTCGCTGGTCGATCGAGCCTCGTGTCCCTGGACCCAGGGGCGGCACGGTCTGCACGTTACTTGGCCAGCTTGGCAACCAGGTTCATGATCGTCTGCGTCGGTTCGGCCACCCCGTGCTTCTCCTTGAAGTGGGCCGATACCTGCCGCAGCAGCTCTTCCTTGGTTGCTGCCCTGAAGTGACCGTTACAGTTCGCGCCGGTGTCCACTCACCGGAATTCCAGCATTTACAAGACCTCCTCACTACCGATCCCCGCCCCTAGCCTGAGTTTCCAGCCCGCCCCACGGTGATTCGTAGCTCGCCCGGGCGGCGGATGGGCCGCCGCCCGGCGAGTACGCGCTCGCTGCCGCTAGATGTCGCAGTGCGTGATGCCGTTCTTCGTGTAGTACTGCTGGTGGTACTCCTCGGCCCGCCAGAACGGAGCCGCCGGAACGATCTGGGTGACCACTTTCTTGCGGTGGGCACCGGAGCTGTCGACGGCCCTCCTCGACGCCTCGGCCTCCGCCCGCTGCTGATCGTCATGGTAAAAGATCACCGATCGGTAGTTGCTCCCGAGGTCCAGCCCCTGCCGGTTCTTCGTCGTCGGGTTGTGGATCGACCAGAACACCTCCAGCAGCCGCTCGTACGAAACTTGGGCGGGGTCGTAGTCGATGTCGACCACCTCGGCGTGGCCGGTCCGGTGCGAGCACACCTCCCGGTAGGTCGGGTGCTCGGTTTTGCCCCCCGAGTACCCGGCGGCGGTGGCGACGACGCCCGGCACCTGCCGGAAGGCGTCTTCCACCCCCCAGAAGCAGCCGGCCCCGAAGGTCGCCTTCTTAAGCGCCGCCAACGGCGTCACCACCCTCCCGGTGCAGGTCGAGCGCTGCCGAGTTGATGCAGTACCGCTGCCCGGTGGGGCGGGGCCCGTCGTTGAACACGTGCCCCAGGTGCGACCCGCACCGGCGGCAGCGCACCTCGGTGCGCACCATGCCGAAGCTGCGGTCCTTGTGCAGGTCGACCGCGGCGGCGACTGCCGGCTCGGTGAAGCTCGGCCATCCGGTGCCGGAGTCGAACTTGGCCTTGGACGAGAACAGCTCCGCCCCGCAGGCGGCGCACCGGTACGTGCCGTCGTCGTGGCAGTCGAAGTACTCGCCTGTGAACGGGGGCTCGGTCCCGGCTTCACGGAGTACCCGGTACTGGGCCGGCGTGAGCTCGTCTCGCCACTGCTGCTCGGTCTTGGCGACCGTGTCATCCATGGAGCTCATCTCCTCTATCGATTCTCACCTTGGGCAACGCTAAAACAAGCCCCAGTTAGTCCCAATCGAGGCAGCCGGGGGTGAAGTTTTTCAGCCGGGCGGAGTGTCGTCGAAGAAGATGGCCTTGAACGCCTCGGCCTCGCTCACCGTGCCCCCGGTCAGCCCCGCCATGTCCTTGGCCATCCCGCGCACGAAGCCGTCGAGACCCTGCCAGGCGGACATCTGCGACCGATGCGCCCGGAGCGCCTCGACCTTCACGTCGAGGTAGCCGGCAACGTCGACGACGTAGTTGGCATGCATCGAGAAGCTGAGCAGGCAGGCCTTGACCTGGTGCGGGGCGAACCCCTTGTCGTAGAGCTCGGCCCGGTACAGCGGGACGGTCGTCGCCCCCGGGTTGACCGCGGCGAGGAACGCCTCGCCGGTGCGGCGATGGTCCGGGTGGTTGACGTAGCCGTCGGGGGCGTAGAACAGCGACGGGTCGGGGCCGACGACAACGTCGGGGTGGTGGCGGCGGATCTCCCGGATCATGTCCCGGCGCAGCTCGTGGGAGTCCTCGACGTGGCCGTCCTCGTAGCCGAGGAAGACGACCTGGCCGATGCCGAGCAGGGCGGCGGCGGCCCGCTGCTCGGCCTCCCTGGTCTCGATCAGCACGCTGCGGTCCATGTCCGGGTCGTTGGACCCGGCGGCACCGTTGGTCACGACGACCAGGACAACCTCGGTCCCCTGGGCAGTCCACTTGGCGATGGTCGCCCCGCAGCCGATCTCGGCGTCGTCGGGGTGCGGGGTGAACACCAGCGCCTTGGCAAAGTGGCGTTCGGGCAGGATGTCAGGCATCGTTGGCTCCTCGGCTCCGGTTTTGCCCGCCGGCGGTCGTGCGTCGGGTCACCTCTACGGTACGGCGAAGTACCCGACGAGCCGGAAGGCCAGCCACGGCTTCCTGCCCCAGGCGATCATCTTGCCCCGGGCGATCGCCGACCACTGCCCCTGGAGCCCCATGGCGACGAGGAAGAAGGCGACCGGGTCCGCCGAGAGGTGGCAGTCGACCCGGCGGCCAGGCTCGTTGACCCGCAAGACCCCTTGGTCGAAGCTGACCCGGAGCCTCGGCCCTCCCCGCAGGTGAATGAGGTAGGAGGCGTTCAGCTCCCCCACCTGCAGCGCGTCGACGACGGTCAGCATCGCGGTCGTCAGGAAGGGCAGCCCCAGGGCGACGTAGCTCTTGGGGATCCGCAGCCTCCGTCCGAGCGCCCGGGCCATCGGGTAGCCGTGGAGCATGGTGTGGGCGAGCAGGTAGGAGCGGAGAGTGTCGAGGTCCATCGCCCCCATCGGCGTGGTCACCCGCATGCTGCCGGGGCGGGCTGCTGCGGCGGCGAGGAAGCTGCGGGCGACCTCGTCGAGCTGGTCGGCAAGCTTGGCCCCGTCGTGTTCGGTGTACGCCGCCAGCTTGCTGGCGTTGGCCTGGGCGAGGGCCTCCCTGGTCCCCTCGGCGTAGAAGGCGTTGGCACCGGCGGCCAGGTCGCAGAAGAACCGACCCGCGATCACAAGGTGCGACGCCGCCTCGGCGATCGTCCATTGCGACCGGGGCAGCATTGCCCCCGTGTCGGCCCCGTTGCCGCTCGACCGGAGCATCCCGGTCAGCTGCGCAGTAACGTCGAGGAACGCCTCCTCGGTCTTCGCCCGGTCCACGGCGACGGCTGCCATCGCCCTCGAAGCCTCGCAGATCCCGGGCCGGCGTGCTCAGATGTCGCTGCGTGCATCCCGCTTCCTGGCTGTCTTCAAAGAAACGGAGAGGTCTGGAAAATTGAATCCAAGACCCGCGCGGGACGCCCGAGCGGGGAGGGCGGCAGGGACATGGAACCGACGTTCCGCCAGGTGGTGGTGGATATCCCGTGTGATGTCCAGCAGGTGGACGAGAGCGGTTACCCTTGGGCGTTCTTGGACGAAGCTCGAGATCCGAGCAAGATCGTGCCGGGCGCCATCGTGGTT